>CAZNNJ010000537.1:0-1856 GCA_964574305.1 uncultured Rhodospirillales bacterium
GTCCTCGCTGCGGTTTCCGCTGAGGATCGGTTGAAGCCCGGTGTCCCGGGCGTTTTCGTCGGGCCCATCGATCCAGTGCATCGCACCGCGGCTGAGATCGTTCCACATGCTGTTGCCGCTCGCATAGCCGGTCTGACAGGCGCGGAATTCTTCCAGGTCGTCGGGCGTGCCCATTCCGCTGACATTGAAGAAATCCTCGTATTGGCGAATCCGAAGCGTGCGGTCTGCTGCACTTTCCCCCTTGGGCGCGAAGCAGTAGATCGTTACTTCGGTGCGATTGACGCTGATTGGCCGCACCACACGGATTTGGGTGGAAAACTGATCCATAAGATAGACATTGGGGTACAGACACAGATTGCGTGTTTGGCCGACGATGGTGTCGGTCCGTAGCTTGCCGAGCCGCGCCTCCAAGGCATCGCGATGCGCGTAGACGGGCCGAACCTCAGGATTGAGCAGGTTCGTCCACAGCAGAATATGCCCGTTATCGAAGGCATAGACGCCGCCTACGCTCTTCGACCAACCGTTGGCGTCCACAGTGCGCGTGCCAGCCGCCTCGTAGTTCCGTCGGCGCATTGTGGACGAATAGTTCCAGTGAACAGAGCTGACGTGATAGCCGTCGGCGCCATTTTCGAGCTGGAGCTTCCAGTTGCCGTCGTAGGTATAGGAGGAACTGCCGCGCAAGACCTCGATGCCTTCCGGTGCCTGATCGACGATCTGGTCGATGACCGCGCGCGCGCCGGCGAGATGGGCCTCCAGCGACGTGACGTCGGCGTTTAGGCTTCCAAACAGGAAACCGCGATAATTGGCGAACGCCGCCAGATGTTTTAGGTCGTGCGATTTGTTGCTGTTGAAGGAAGCCGGATAGTCGCCAGTCTTGTCATCCTTGACCCCGAGAAGCTTCCCCGCGTTGCTGAAGCTCCACCCATGGAAGGGGCAGGTGAGCGTGACCTTCTTTCCGTGCTTGCGCCGGCACAGCATAGTACCGCGATGGGCGCACGAATTGATCATGGCGTGCAGCTCGCCCGAGTTGTCGCGGGTGATGACGACCGGCTGTCGCCCGATCCAGGTCGTGAAATAGTCATTCGCCTCGGCGACCTGGCTTTCGTGCGCGAGGAACACCCAGTTGGCCTCGAAGATGTGCGTCATCTCGAGATCGAAGAATGCCGGGTCGGTAAAAATGTCACGACGGCAGCGATAGACGCCCCGCGTCTTGTCCTCCACCACCGCGCTGTCTATGCGCTCGATCAGATCGGCCTTCATCGCCCTCTCCTATCCCGTGTCTCAGGCCGCCGTCCGCCACCGGGCGCACGCTTCTTGTTCCGTCCGGCTGCCAGCGGGGGCCAGGACGAAATCGAACGCGATCTCGGCAAACGGGCCTTCAACGCCGCAACGCGCGCCCAGTTCGCCCGTCTGGGCATGGCGGATGGCCGGGATCAGCTCGTCGCGCGTCGCGAAAGCGAAATCGTCGTGCAGATAAGGATCGCCGTCGATGTTGATCTGGGTCGTGAGATGGCGGTAGCCGTGCGACGAGATGAAAAAGTGGATATGCGCGGGCCGGTTGCCATGGCGGCCTATGGCCTTGAGGATGCCCTCGGTCGAGCCGCCCGGCGGGCAGGAATAGCCGAGCGGCACGATCGAGCGGAACGCGTAGCGGCCGTCCGCATCCGTGGCGATCGTGCGCCGCAGGTTGAAAGCGCTCTGCGTGGGATCGAAATGGGAATAGCCGCCCAGCGTGTTGGCGTGCCAGACCTCGACCTTGGCGCCGACGAGCGGCTTTCCGTCCACGTCCCGAACCTGGCCGTGCATGATCAGCGCTTCGCCCTTGCCGTCGCGCCTGCCGTCCTCCAGCCGTGCGA
>CAZNNJ010000537.1:1866-3585 GCA_964574305.1 uncultured Rhodospirillales bacterium
CCTCACGCCCCGCCCCGGCCGGTGAGTGATCACCCTTGGGCCCTTTCCGTCGTCGCTCCCGTGGTCGACCCGTGGGAATCCGTCGGCTGCAGGGGCGCCGGCGACATAGAGCGGGCCCTCGATCGCGCGCGGCGTCCCGCCGTCGACACGGGCGCTGGCGTCCATCGCATCGGCGCGCAGGTCGAGATAACGCTCGACACCCAGGCCAGGCGCCCAAAGGCCGAATTCAGCTGCTCCGTCAGCGGCGTATTTCAGCGCGGCCCAGAATTCGTCGTCGGTAATGTTGAAGTCATCGATAGTGGCGAACAGGTCGCCGACAATCCGACGCACGATGGCCTTGAAGCGTGAGTCACCGCCGCTCTGAGCCTGGCCGCTCAGCCTTTCCAGCAAGGCCTGGACGGCGGGCGTGTTCGCGAAATTCTGGGACATTGTGTTTCCTCTCCTGAGCTTGGGTATCGGCGCTTGTGCGTGCTGTTCGGGAAGCCGGGCTAGCGGTCATCCTCCCGGATCGATGACGGGTGGCGGCAGAGCGGCGTCACCGTGATGGCCATGAACGGGAACAGCGGCAGGGTGCTGACAATGTCGTGAAGCTCCTGCGCGTCCTGGACATCGAAGATGCTCACGTTGGAATACTGGCCCGCGATGCGCCAAAGGTGTCGCCACTTGCCCTGCTCCTGAAGCACCTGAGAGCGTTCCCGCTCGACGCGTTTCAGGTCGTCCGCCCGGATCGGGTCGAGGTCGTGGGGGATACGGACGTCCATGCGGACGTGGAACAGCATGTCAGCCTCGTGCGGATTGGGTGGGCGCGCCGCGAATGGCCTTGCGAGCGCCGTCGCGGCGGAAGAAGGCGACGCGGTCCATGTCGAGCGTCACGCCCAAGCCGGGACCATCCGGCACGATCAGCGAGAAGTCGGCATATTGAAGAGGATGGGCGAGAACCTCTTCCGTGACTAGCAAGGGGCCGAAGAGCTCGGTCTGGAAGGCCAGATTGGGGAAGGTCGAGAAGACGTGCGCGGAGGCAGCGGTCGCGACGCCGACCTCCAGCATGGTACCCCCATAGAGCGCGATGCCGGCGGCATTGGCGATCGCCCCGACCTCGCAGGCGGCACGAAGGCCGCCGGATTGCTGGATCTTGACCGCGAACACGTCCGCCGCCGCCGAGACTGCGTAGTCGAACGCGCTGGCGGGACCGGTCAGCGCCTCGTCGGCCATGAGCGGAACCATGTAAGCCTGCGCCAGCCGCGCCATCGCGGCGCGGGCCTGGGCAGCGACCGGCTGCTCGACCAAGTCGCAGCCGACATCCTGCAACATGGCGATCCCGCGGGAAGCGCTGGCCTCGTCCCACGCCTGATTGACGTCGACACGCACGCTAGCGCGGTCACCTAGGGCTTTCTTGATCGCAGCGACATGCGCGACATCCTCCGCAATGCTGCGCTTGCCGATCTTAAGCTTGAAGATGTTGTGGCGGCGGATGTCGAGCATGTGCTCGGCCTCGGCGATATCCTTGGGGGTATTGCCGCTCGCCAAGGTCCAGGCCACAGCCAGCCTGTCACGGCGACGGCCGCCCAAGAGTTCCGATACCGCAACGCCCAGCCGCTGGCCCATCGCGTCGAGAAGTTCCGTCTCCACGGCCCATTTGGCGAAATGGTTGCCGACCATCGTCTTAACCCTTGCCGCCATGGTTACGGCCCGACCAAAGGACTCACCCTTTGCCACGAA
>CAZNNJ010000537.1:3595-4567 GCA_964574305.1 uncultured Rhodospirillales bacterium
TGCCCGCGGGGCTTTCGGGGCCGTAGCTGAGCCCGCCGTTCGTCGTTGCCTCGCCGGTCCCGGTGACGCCATCCGAACACCGGATTCGCACGAACACGGCCGTTTGCCGCATCATCGTCGCCATCGCAAGAACGTGCGGCCGTATGGTCGGCAAATCTACCAAGAAGGTATCGACGGCCTCAATTTCGATCATCTAACACCCGCTCATGGCAACTCAGTGTTCGGGAGAGATAGTCGTTGCCGGGGGCGCTGGGAAAGACTAAATGAGTTCGTCTTCATACCAAGAAGGTATAGTGTGGACATTCGCCAACTGCGCTATTTTCTGGCGGTTGCACAGGAACGCAACTTCAGCCGCGCGGCGGAGCGATTGAACATGGCGCAGCCACCGCTCAGCCGTCAGATCCAGCAGCTCGAACAGGAGGTCGGAACGCTGTTGTTCGACCGGAACAGCCGGCCTTTCACGCTCACCCAGGGCGGCCGACTGTTTTACGAGCAGTCGCTTCAAGTTGTCCGCCGCGTGGATGAGATGAAGGAGACGATGCGCGCCTTCGTGACGTCGAACCGTCCGCGCTTCATCCTCGGTTTCGTGCCGTCGGTACTCTATGCCCGACTTCCGGATGTCATCCGCGGCTTTCGCCGTGCCGCACCTGATGTGGATTTGCATCTGGTCGAGATGACGACAATCGAGCAAATCGCTGCGCTCAAGGAAGGACGGATCGATGCCGGATTCGGGCGGGTACGCTTCGACGATCCAGCTGTCGAACGCGAGGTGCTTCGAGAGGAGCCTTTGGTCGCAGCCTTGCCGATCGGGCATTGCCTCCTCGAGGGCGAGCGTCCGATTGAGATCGCGGATCTCGCGAACGAGACGCTCATAGTTTATCCGCGCGAGCCCCGGCCAAGCTACGCGGACCAGATACTCTCCCTGCTTCGCGACCAGGGGGTCACGGCGGCGCATGTACAGGGGGTGCGTGA
>CAZNNJ010000538.1:0-4565 GCA_964574305.1 uncultured Rhodospirillales bacterium
CTTGTAGTACCCGAGCACCTTGAGCGGCTTGCCATTGAACACGACGTCGGGATACGCGTTGCGGGGCTCATGGTGTGTTTCGCCTTGTTCGAGATCGGCCTCAAGGACATGAAGTGCAACCGGATCGACATTCTGGACAAGCCCGGCGGCCAATGCGCCGAGCTGTACCCGGAAAAGCCGATCTATGACATTCCGGCCCTGCCGATCGTCACCGGCCAGGGCCTGACCGAAGCGCTGATGAAGCAGATCGAGCCGTTCAACCCGGTCTTCCATCTGAACCAGATGGCGGAATCGCTGACCAAGACGGAAGACGGCAAGTGGCGCGTGATCACCGACGCCGGCACGGTCCTGGAGGCGACGGTTCTGGTGATCGCGGCCGGCGGCGGCAGCTTCGTGCCCAAGAAGCCGCCGATCAAGGGCATCGAGGAATATGAGGCGAAGTCGGTGTTCTATTCGGTCCGCCGGATGGAGACCTTCCGCGACCGCCATATCGTGATCGCGGGCGGCGGCGATTCGGCGCTGGACTGGACGCTGAACCTGCAGCCGCTGGCATCCAAGCTGACCCTGATCCATCGCCGCGACGAATTCCGCGCCGCGCCGGATTCGGTCAACAAGATGCGCGAGCTGGTTGCGGAGGGGAAAATCGACCTCAAGATCGGCCAAATCGTTCATCTGAACGGCGGCGGCGGCCAGATCGAATCGGTGACGCTGAAGCCGGAAAGCGGCCACAACGAAAACATTCCGTGCGACGCGCTGCTGCCCTTCTACGGCCTGACCATGAAGCTGGGCCCGGTTGCCAATTTCGGCATCAACCTGCATCAGAACCTGATCCCGGTCGACACCGAGAAGTTCGAATCCGACGTGAAGACGATCTTCGCCATCGGCGACATCAACACCTATCCGGGCAAGCTGAAGCTGATCCTGTCCGGCTTCCATGAGGCCGCCTTGATGGCGCAGCAGGCCTTCCACTACGTCCATCCCAGCCGAAAGCTGCGGTTCCAGTACACGACCTCGTCGAGCGACCTGCAGACCAAACTGGGGGTTGCGGCCGAATGAAGCTGTTCGTGACCGATCTGGAAGGTGTCGAGCATGCCATCGAGGCGATGCCGAACTGGACCGTCATGGAGATCATCCGCGACGGCGACCTGCCGATGCGGGCGGAATGCGGCGGGTCCTGCGCCTGCGCCACCTGCCATGTCTATGTCGCCAAGGAGTGGCTGAACCGCCTGCCGGGGATGGAAGACGAAGAGCGCGGCACGCTGGACGGCGGGTTCGAGGTCGAGCCCAATTCCCGCCTCTCCTGCCAGATGATCATGACCCCGGACCTCGACGGGCTGAAGGTCACGCTGACCAACGACAGCAGCAATTAAGGCAGCAGCACAGCCTTATCGATCGTCAGCGTCCGCCGGCGGCTTTCGGGACCAAGTGTGACCGACAGCGACGGCTCCTTCGCGTGTTCGGCCGCCCCGTAGTCGAAATAGGCCAAATCGGCCGCCGGCCGCCCATCGATCGCCAGTATCTCATCGCCGGCCGCGATGCCTGCCTTCTCGGCGGGTGAGCCGGCGATAACGCCCAGCACCTCGAACCGATCCTGGACATTTTTTGTAAGCTCCAATCCTGTCCCCCGGTAGCCGACCCGGCGGAAGCTTGCCGGCGCCTTGGCGCGAGGTTCGAGATAGAGCCGGCTATGCGAATAGTCGATCGTCAGATTGTAGGCGGCGAACGCCGCAAGCCCCAGAACGCCGACCTCGCTCTTGCGGGGCTTGTATCCCAGGCCGTCGGCCATGACGTCGACCGTGGGTTCGCTTTCCGGGCTGGGAATCGGTCCGATCTTGAAGCTGCCTGTTCTGATCAGGTCATAGGCGACGGCCCCACCCCCAACGCCCCCGGGGCCAAGAATGCGGAGTCGGTTGCCCGGTTTCGCACGCAGCGCATCGGCCAAAGCCGAGCTTGGAAAGATCGTGGCCTGCCCGCCGCTGCCCGTATCCAGCGCCAGCGTGACGGCCGTGTCGTCGAGCGTCGCCGGCAAGAATGGCCGTTCCCGCATTTTGCCGTCGCGGGTCGAGCCGATGCTCAGCGTCAAGTCGACGGGCGCGCCGCCGCCGGAATAGGAAAATTCGCTCGCAGGCATGAAGCCTATGGTCTTCGTGTCGAAATCGATATGCGCAACGAATAGCGGCAGGAAATCGCCGCCGATCAGTCCCGCCAGCTTCGGCCGGTTGCCGCGGTCGACGAGGAGGTGCGGCAGGTCGACGACTTCGAAAGGCTGATCGCTGAGCGGGAAATCGCCGATCTTGACCGAAGAGACGCTGGTTCCGCTGGCAAGCGGATGGGCCCGGCCGAAACCGACGACAAAACCGCCACCCTTGACCGCCAACCCCAGTTCCGTCGCGACCTCGGGGGTCAGGACGCTTGTCGCCCCGGTATCGAAATAAAACGCATAGGGCCCGCGGCCGTTGAGCATCGCCTGGAGCAATATATGCCCGCCTTCGATTTCGAAATGCGCTTCGCCGGCATGCATTTCACCCAGGATGATTTGCGCGCGGGCGGGCGCCGCCGACAACGCCAGGGCCACTGCGGCGCAAAGCACGGCAATCCTGCGAATCATGGCAATTATTGTCTCGCCTGTTAGGTCTGCCACGGATGTACCGTAAACTATTCCTGTTCTCCATGATCTTTTCTTGGGCTGCATCCTAATTTGAAGCCTTGCCCGTTGCTTGCTATTCGTTTCCGGTGCCGGGTGGGCTCCCGGAGGGGGAACCGCCTGTTCAATGGCTGACATCGCACGGCATCAGGAACCGACGAAAAGGATCGCCGCATCCGGCTGGAGCGTTCCCCTCCCCCAGTTCTGCCTCTATCTGCTGACCCTTCTGGCCGTCCAATACTGGGCCGGCACCGCCCTGCTGATCACGCGCTCACCCAGCCTCGACGCGCTGGAGCGGGCGCTGACCCAGATCAGCGTTTTACCGGCGATCGAGTGGTGGATGGCCCTCGCGTTCGTCCGGCGCCTGCCCGACAGGCCGATCCCGGCGACGCTGGCCTATGGCTCGCTGGCCCTGGTCGTTGCCGCCTTCACGCTGATCGCTCATCAGCGCTTCGCCTTCCTGTTCGAGAGCTTCGTCCTGTTCGTGCTCTGGCTGCGTGCGCCGGATCTGCGCCGGATCGGGTTGATCCTGCTGCTGATCGCGCTTCAGCGCGGCCAGGGGATGACGCCGTTGCATGCGCTGGTCAGCTGGGTGGATACGCGGGTGCTGACAGGCGCCATCAGCCTGATGGGTCAGCCGGTGGCGCGGATCGGCAATCTGGTCCTGTCCCAGGGCATGCCCGACGGGCTGGTGATCCTGGCGGGCTGCGCCAGCAGCAACCTGATGCTGCCGATGGGGCTGGGCCTCATGATCCTGCTGCTGGTCAGCCGCGACCGGTTGACCAGGCGTGATTATGGATGGATCGCGCTGACCCTGGCCGTCGCCGCTGCGATCAATATGGTGCGCCTCTATCTGATGCTGGGCAGCCGGGCGGCCTACGAATCCTGGCACGAGGGCACCGGCGCCTCGATCGTCAGCGTCGCCGGGCTGGTCGTGACGATGGGCGTCTGGATCGTCGCCACCGATCCCAAGAGGTCGCCTGTCCAAGGGGAGGGCGCATGATCCCCCGCTTCGGCCTGGTCACCGCCGCGGCGCTGGCCCTGTTCGTCCTGCTCGGCATCTTCCACCGCGAGGCGGCGGCGCCCGATTCGGCGGCGGCGCTCATCGACCAGCTGCGCGCACAGGGCCACACGATCT
The DNA here is from genome assembly GCA_964574305.1 of uncultured Rhodospirillales bacterium. Lineage (GTDB taxonomy): Bacteria > Pseudomonadota > Alphaproteobacteria > BOG-932 > Roseiterribacteraceae > BOG-932. Next base: position 3,783 of record CAZNNJ010000538.1, read on the forward strand.
CCAAGCCCCGTAAAGCGCTGTGGGACACGCCGGGCTTTGCCTTCTCCGCTGACGGCTGCCCGGCCCTGGTCGAGGTGCTGGTATTCGATTTCGACGAGATATTGAGCCCGGGCATCATGCCGGCGGTGCGGGCGGTGGAGGGCGGCACCCTGCGGGTCCGCTATAATGGGCAGAGCTTCGACGGCTTCGACCGCGCGGCACTCTATCGCCTGCGCCTGCGCGGCGGGCTGGCCGACCCGCCGGTGATCCTCCTATTCTGGCCCACCGGCTGCACCCCGAAGGACGTGTTCTAGAGGATCATGTTTCCGCCCGAACGCATCATCTGCCTGACCGAGGAAACGGTCGAAACGCTCTATCTGCTGGGCGAGCAGGACCGCATCGTCGGCGTGTCCGGCTATGTCGTGCGGCCGCCCGAGGCGCGGCGCGACAAGCCCCGGGTCAGCGCCTTCACCTCCGCCGACACCGGCAAGATCCTGGCGCTGAAACCGGACCTGGTCTTCACCTTCTCCGACCTGCAGGCCGACATCGTCGCCGACCTGATCCGCAATGGGGTCGAGGTCCATGCCTTCAACCACCGCACCATCGCCGGTGTCCTGGGAAATGTGGAACTCTGCTTCGTTCATGTTCTGGGCTGGTCAACTCAATCGCAGTTTCGATCGGAACCCACCACCCATGCCCAGGCACTTCAGCAGTTGACGATGGATGTTTCGACGAACTTCGGCGGCGGCCCCACGCGCTGTCACGTCCTCCACGGCAATGTGCTAGACAGCCTGCTGACGAGCG
>CAZNNJ010000539.1:0-3414 GCA_964574305.1 uncultured Rhodospirillales bacterium
GAGGCGAGTGCACGGTTGGTCATGATCCTCGCCGCCGCGCGCGAGGAGCGCGGGCAGATGTCGAACCGCTTGAACGGGTAGGAAACGCGCGGCGATGCCATCACGTCGTCGACGGTGATCTGGCCCTTGTGATGCGCATAGGGATTGCCGAGCGCGTTGCGCCGCGCGCGCACGACGACCCGGGCGAACTGTTCCTCGGTCGCGCCGTAGCGGTCCATGTAGCGCTGCGCCGCGAGCGCCGTCATGGTCACGGTGTTGAGCGCGAAATCATGCTCATAGAACCGGTCCCAGATCAGGTTCAGGATATGCTGCGCGTCCGGCGTCTCGGCCACCCGGTCGGCGCCCACCACCAGCACGGTGCGATAGACGCCCGAGGCGATATGGACATAGCCGCCGGCCAGGGCCGAACCGCCGGTGGCGCCGCCGGCATGGATGCGCATATAGGGCTTGCCGGTGCCGAAGACATGCGCGGTCGACCAGCGGTCGCAATCGTTGACGCCCATGAACTGGGTCGGCGCCATCGAGAAGACGACGGCGTCGATCTCATCCGGCGTCATGTTGGCATCGGCCAGGGCCTGGGCGGCCGCCTCCTGCGCCAGCTCGACATAGGTCTTGTCGGCGTAATGGGTCTTGAATTTAGTCTGGGCGGCGCCGATCAGCGCGACGGGTTGCTTTGCCATGATCAGACGCGCTCCAGGATGACGGCGACATTGCCCTGTTGGGCGAAGCCGTGGCTGCCATGGGCGGCGGCCCGCTTGACGTTCGGGATCTGGATCGGCCCTGCCCCGTCGGACAGCTGCAGCACCGCCTCGGCGGCATTGATCAGGCCGGTGCAGAAATAGGGGTTCTGGGCGAACGCCCCGCCGGAGGTGGAGACCGCGGCCGGCGCGTCGCCGTTCAGCGCGGCGCGGAAGGCCAGCTCATGGAAGCCGGTCTGGGCGTCGAGCTCGATCAGGTCGAGGTCTGAGGCCTTGGCGAGGCCGGCCATTCTTAACGCGTCGTTAAGGGAATTCTTGAAGCCGGTGAGCGACGACAGCCTGTCCCGCCCGAGATCGTATTCCTCATTGCGCCAGCCGATGCCGGCGACCCGGGCCAGCGGCCGGGCGCGCGGATTGCGCTTCAGCCAGCGGTCTGAGGCGACCACCATCGCCACCGCGCCATCGGTGATCGGCGCCTGGTGCGCCTGGCGCAGAGGTGCCGCGACATACGGGCTGGTGGCGATCGCCTCGACACCCGGCACCGCGTGCTTCAGCCCACGCGGATTGGCCCCGGCCCGGCGATAGGCATCCAGCACCGCCTCATCGGCATCGAACTCATCGAAGCCGAATCTTTCGCCCGCCGCCTGGGCGAACAGCCCGTCGGTGATCGTCATGTTGAGGCCGACCGGGCGGGTATAGAACGGCTCGCACCGCATCCGCATGACGTCTTCCAGCGGCGCGGTCGAGGGCTTGGACCAGGAAACCAGCAGCCCGAGATCGAAAATGCCGGACTCGATCCGCATCGCCTCCAGGCACAGCCCGGTCAGCCCGCTATCGGTGCATTTCATCTCGTCGCGCAACTGTGCCCCCGCCGGCGCGGCCAGCAGCATGGAGGAGATGGAGCGCCCATCCAGCTCATCGCAGCCGGCGATGGTGACATGATCGATCTGCGCACGGTTCACGCCGGCATCCGCCAGCGCCGCATGCGCGGTATCGAACACAATCTCCTCGAGCCGCTTCCCTCCTATGCGGGCCGCAGGCTCATGCACCGCCTGCCCGATAACGAACACATCCATGCGAGCTTCCCATGTGTCGGTTTGTTAACCGGAGAGTTACCTGGGTATATAGGGGGTTGGCAAGGGGGATGTGCATCCCATCGGCAGGGCACAATCCCGTCGATACATAGTTGACACTCTGTCTCGACGCCCTAATGTATCGACAGCATATATACATGAGGCATCAGCCATGCGCGTGAGCATCAAGAAATGGGGCAACAGCGCCTCGGTGCGGATTCCCCATTCGGTGATGACTGCCGCCGCCCTGCATATCGACCAGGCGGTGGAGGTTCGGGAGGAAGATGGCCGGGTGGTGATCGAGCCGGTCCAGGGCCTTTCCTATGATCTCGACACGCTGTTGGCCGGAATGACGCCCGACACCTTCCACGATGAGGTGGATTTCGGCACGCCGGTCGGGAAGGAAATTTGGTAGTGGCCGCATGGGTGCCGGACAGCGGCGACATCGTGTGGCTGCATTTCGATCCGCGGGCGGGACATGAACAGGCTGGACACCGCCCCGCCCTGGTGCTCTCGCCGCCCGCTACAATGGACTACGCGGGATGATGCTATGTTGCCCGCTGACGACGAAGATCAAAGGCTATGCCTTCGAGGTCGTCATCAATCAGAATCCCCCGAGCGCGATCCTGGCCGACCAGATCAAGAGCCTCGATTGGCGCGCCCGCAAAGCCCAGCCCAAGGGCAAGGTGACCGCCGTGGTATTGGCCGACGTTCGGGCCAAGCTCAAGGCGCTGCTGCAAATCTAACGATCATGGCTCGCGTCGCGCTCCATGGAGGTTGCCAAGGGGGATATTGCCGATAGGCTGCTGCAATTGTCATGCAAATGCATTACATTGGGTGCAGCGAAGGAGATTTCCGATGGCGGCAAACAGTTTGGTCCAGACGCGAATCGCATCCGACGTGCGCGATCGCGCCTCCGAGGTTCTTGAAAAAATGGGCCTCACCATCTCGGATGCGGTACGCATCCTACTGACGCGCACGGCTAACGAGGGCACCCTCCCCTTCACACTGACCAGTGATCCCGCCGCCCACGACCTCTGGTTCCGCAAAAAAGTCCAAGAGGCATTGGACGATCCCCGCCCGGGCATCCCTCATGATCAGGTGAAGGCGCATTTCGCGAAGAAGCGAGCGGCTTCGCTTCGCAAAATTGAGCGGGAAGGCTCGTGAATCTCATATGGTCGGCTGCTGCCCAGGCCGACCGCGAGTCCATCTACGACTATATCGACGCCAACAATCCGCGAGCGGCAATCGCCGTTGATGATCGAATTGAAGAAGCGGTCGAGAGGCTGATCCGATTTCCCATGAGCGGCCGCATCGGGCGGGTCGACGGCACGCGCGAACTGGTCGTGACCGGAACCCCCTATATCGCCGCGTATCAGGTCAGCGATCGGACCGTCCGAATATTAAGGATTCTGCACGGTGCGCAGGAGTGGCCGGATGATTTTTAGCGGGCGTCGGTGGGCAGGAAAAAATCAGAGACTAACATCCTAGGAAATCCTACTCTGACCCCGATTTCTCACATCACGATAACAACAACTGTCCCTTAAATCCCTGTCTCAAACTTGGGGGGCACTCCAAAACTTGAACGGATAGGGTTATTGGTAAACTGTCACCGTAATCCTCGCGTGCGCCACCCGCAGGCT
>CAZNNJ010000539.1:3424-4565 GCA_964574305.1 uncultured Rhodospirillales bacterium
TTCGCTGCCAATTTAGTATAGACTTTAAGGAACTGAGGCTCTGCACTTAAGAATATTACTTATGGAATAACTGTATTCGACAAAATACTCACTAGAGTTAATTCTGCTCGGCGACGATGCGATCTACTCCTTCCCTCAGTATCCTCTCGAATTCAGCCACCTGCTCACTTGAAGCGCCTAAAGCAGCAAGATGAGGAGCAGAAAGTTCGATGCCGTTAAGATACTCTCGTAGCTGTTCCTCGAAACTACCTTCTACAAAAACCTCAAAGTTCAACTGTGGCGCACAATCGTAAGTACACTCTTTTCTGCGCAGTTTTGAGCGCGCAGGATATCGCTGCGCCATTCCCTCCGGCATTACAATTGGAACATAACGTACCTTTGCACCCAACACAGCTAAGCTCGATGTCGCAAAAGCTCTGTTCAGGTATGAATCGACACAACGACGAACCTTGTCTAATGCCGGAAAGGCTGTCCGAAAAACTTCGGCTGATGCCCAAAATTTCAAGATACCCTCTCTTATCGAGTCACTGAGTTCAGCCGAGGCAATCGCCCATTGTTAATTTGATACCAAGTAAGTCTAATATTCTCGTCCACCGTTGCTGCATACCGCCAAGTGTATGACGCCTGGGTGACATAAGTCACATTTTCAGCTTCATAAAAACTCTGGGGATAGCGAGCTTCACCATTCGAGGTGATTCCAATTTTATCTATTTCTCCGGTTGTATTGTTCATTACGGATTACGGTGACAGTTTATTCAATTGCGGATCTCACCTTCTCAGCCGCCCATTCCCCGAGTGACGAATAGACTGTCGTACGCGGCCAGCGCGGATCGCTTTCGGTCCTGTACCCCCAAGTGAGATGGACCTCCGCGACCCTGTTGTCGGCTAGGACGAACAGCACGTCATCCTGGTCCAGTCTTCGGGCGATGGCAGTAGCTTGCTGACCGAGCAGCTTGTGCCCCGGGCCGACTTCCTTGATGAGTTCAGCCTCGAATACTTCGCGCGTCCCCGTCGTAAGCGGGCTCCAGTGGTCGGGCCATTCAAAGCGCGTTAGTTCCATGGTCCTTTCATAACGGCGTATCGCCGCCGTGCGGAGCCAGATTCCCACCTACGCAACAAACACCTGCTCCCGATGATAAGC
>CAZNNJ010000540.1:0-4542 GCA_964574305.1 uncultured Rhodospirillales bacterium
CGCCTGACCCGCGAAGGCCTGAAGGGCGTTCACAGCTTCCCCCGCCTGGTCGACGCCCAGACCGCCGCGACGGCGCCCCTGCCCGAGCCTGAGCCCGAGGTGGTGGAGGAAGCGGTCGTGGAGACAGCGGAAGCTGCCGAGGGCGAAGCTGCCGAAAGCGAGGCCGTGGCCGAAGGCGAAACCGCCGAGGCTGCGCCGGCGGAGGCGGAAGCACCGGCCGAACACGCGGCAACGGAAGAGGCGGCGGGCTGAGCCCGGTGCCGGTCCGGTTCCCGCCTGGCGCGGTGGCCTACGCCAAGGATGGGCGGCGCTATGTCGTCGATGAAGTCGCCGGCGGCACCGCCTATTGCACCGCGCCCGGCGGGGCCGAGACCGAGTTTCCCGAATCCCAGCTGATGACCGAGGCCGAATGGACCGCGCGCAGCGGCGGCCGGCGGGACGCGATCTATGCCAAGATCAAGCAATCCCGCGCCTACACGCCCTATAAAGGCCCGCTCGACCGCGGCGACTGCGAGCATTTCCTGACCAAGGCGGACCGGCTTTATCCAGGCCTGCTGGATTTCGCCGCCTTCACCGCCGCCAGCCGGATTCTGAGCGAAAGCGGCGACCAAGCGCTGATCGGCGAACTGTCGATCGTCAAATGCCGGGAGCTGTTCGACAACGCCCAGCCGCAGTCACGTGCCGGAATTCTCGCCGGAATCGTCGGCGCGGCCCCCGACAAGATTGTCGGCGGCGCAAGATTAGGCGACAATCTGACCCGGGCCATGATCGAAAAAGGCTTGAACGCCGCCGCGTTCGAGGCTTTCTGTTCGCGGCGCCGCCAATAAGCGGGGTTTAACCCCGGCAGGAACGGGGAAGGCTCATGCAATCGGCGCCGCGGCCAAGCGCTCTACAGCCTGTCGAGGATATCGACGCACCGGCAAACGAAACCAGCCGGCGCGAGCGGCTGCGCGGCCGACTGTTGACAGGCGCGGCGCTCACGATCCTGCTCGCTGGCGCGGTCTATGGCGGACGCTGGTTGCTGGTCGGCCGCTTCCTGGAAAGCACCGACAATGCCTATCTCCAGGCCGACAACGCGATCGTGGCGCCCAAGGTCGCCGGCTATATCCAGACGGTCGAGGTCGTCGACAATCAGACGGTGGCCCAGGGCCAGGTGCTGGCGCGGATCGACGATCGCGACTACCGCATCGATGTCGCCCAGGGCGAGGCCGACGTCGCCCAGGCCAATGCCGAGCTCGGCAATATCGCCGCCCAGATCGAGCAGCAGAACGCGCGGCTGGCCCAGTCCCAGGCAGGGCTGGCGCAGTCCCGCGCCTCAGCCGAGTTCGCCGGCCAGGAGGCGACCCGCTTCAACGGGCTGGTCGGCTCGGGCGCGGTCAGCCTCAAGCAGGCACAGCAGGCCCAGTCAGAGCTCAAGCGCACCGCCGCCATGGTCGCCGAGGCCCAGGCGACGGAAGAGGCAACCCGCAAGCAGATGGCGGTTCTGGAGAGCACCCGGGCCAAGGCCGAGGCGATGCTGAAGCGCGCCGAGGCCGGGCTCGACCAGGCCAGGCTGCGCCTGTCCTATACGGTGCTGACCGCGCCTGTCCCCGGTGCCGTCGGTGACCGCTCGGTCCGGGTCGGCCAATATGTCCAGCCCGGCAGCCGCCTGCTCACCATCGTGCCGGTCCAGGATGTCTATCTGGTCGCCAACTACAAGGAGACGCAGCTGCGCCACTTCTGCCGCGGCGAGCATGTCCGGGTCTCGCTCGACATGTATCCCGACCTCGCGCTGACCGGCACGATCGACAGCCTGGCGCCCGGCACCGGGGCGCAGTTCGCGCTGCTGCCGGCGGAGAACGCCACCGGCAATTTCACCAAGATCGTCCAGCGCGTGCCGGTGAAGATCCTGATCGACCGCGACAGCCTGAAAGGCGTCGAGATCCGCCCCGGCCTGTCGGCTGAGGCCCATGTCGATACCCGCACGGCGCCGTCCGGCCCCTGTACGACGCTGAATGACGCCCCGCCAGTAAAGTGAAAATCCAGACCAAGAATGCCGGGCTGCGCGACTGGCTCGCCATCGCCGGCGGCATGGTCGGATGCTTCATGGCGATCCTGGACATCCAGATCACCAACTCCTCCCTCGCCCCGATCGAGGGCGGCATGGGCGCCTCGGTCGACGAAGGCAGCTGGATCTCGACCGCCTATCTGATCGCCGAGATCGTCGTCATCCCGCTGACCGGCTGGTTCTCCAGCGTGGTGGGCTTACGCCGCTATCTCGCCGTCAACACGGCGCTGTTCGTCATGTTCTCGATCGGCTGCGCCCAGTCGAACAGCATGATCGAGCTGATCCTCTACCGCGTCGGCCAGGGCTTCACCGGCGGGGTGCTGATCCCGACCGGCCTCACCGTCATCCGCCGCCACCTGCCGCCGCATCAGCAGGCGATCGGCATGTCGCTGTTCGGCATCTCCGCCACCTTCGCCCCCGCCGTCGGCCCCTCGCTCGGCGGCTGGCTGACCGAGACCTTCTCCTGGCATTATCTGTTCTATCTCAATATCGGCCCGGGCCTGCTCGCGATCGCGCTGCAGCTCTATGCGCTCGACAAGGAGCCGATGAGGCTGCGCGAGCTGCTCTATGGCGACTGGCTGGGCATCGGCGCCATGGCGATCGGGCTGGGCTCGATGACCATCGTGCTGGAAGAGGGCCAGCGGCACGACTGGTACGGCTCGACGATGATCGGCACGTTGACCGTCATCGGCGTCATTGCGCTCATCTTCTTCCTGATCCTGGAGCTGACGGCGGAGAGGCCGTTCATCAATCTGCGCCTGTTCGCCATACCTACCATCGGCTGGTCGAACCTGCTGTCGACCGTGGTCGGGGCGGTCAGCTACGGCTCGCTGTTCCTGATCCCGGTCTATCTGGCTGAGGTGCCGCGCTTCAGCACCCAGCAGATCGGCGGGGTGGTGATGTGGAGCGGCCTGCCGCAGCTCGCGGTCTTTCCGGTAATGCCGTTCCTGCTCAACAATGTACGGCCGCGCCTTCTTGTCGGGACCGGGATCGTGCTGTTCGCCGTTTCCTGCTTCGTCAATGCCGGGCTGACCCACGATGTCGGCCGCAACGAGCTGATCCTGCCACAGGTGATCCGCGCCGCCGCCTTCCCGCTATTCGCCATGCCGCTGTTCCAGCTGGCGCTGAACGGCCTGTCGCTGCGCGAAACCGCTGACGCGGCGAGCCTGTCCAATATCTGCCGCAACCTGGGCGGCTCGATCGGCATCGCGCTGCTCTCGACCATCACCCAGACGCGCGAGCAGGTCCATTACCAGGGGATCAGCGACCGCGTCACCGCCAACGCCCAGGCCGCCGCCGGCCGGATCGACCAGCTGACGGCCGTCTTCTCGGCCCGCGGCGACGATGCCGCCATGGCGCCGATGCAGGCAGTCGCGACCATCGCCGGCCAGATGCACCAGGAGGCGCTGGTAATGGCCTATTCGGACGCTTTCATGACCTTGGGCATCCTGCTGGTGCTGGCCCTGCCCTCCGTCATGCTGCTGCCCAATATCCGCCCGATCCGGCATCAGGCGCCGGTGCACTGAGTCCGCAACATGCGATCTAGCGCGCGTGAGATGCCGCACTAACCGCACGTCGCTTAATTTCGTCGATAAACTCCCCCTTAGTCCCACCCGGCAGCCCATCATGCTCAGGCATCCAGTGATCGTCTCGAATGAGCGCCGCATCGGATAGTGCTTCGTCCAAACGCCCGAGCCGAGCCAAAGTATCAGCACGTAAATGCGGTCCGAATGAATTCAGCCATCTCTCGTAATCCGAGTTGCGCACATGGTCCAAATCGGCCAATGCCCTAGTGTAATCACCCAATGCACGATAGATTTCTGCGCGAGCGATATACCGATTTAGCTGAGGGGATATGCCGATCGCCCTAGAGCAATCCTCTAAAGCGTTATCGTGGTTTTTTAATTTTGCCCATGTGAGATGCCGCGAAAAATATCCTCGAGAATCCTCTGGGTTGTTTGCGATAAACTGACTTTCTAGCTGTAACGCCCGATGAGGATCGTGAGCGGAACAATCTCGCGCCTCTTCAAGATCAGAATATTTTTTATTCATCTCTACCTCGCTTATACAATGCCAAAATTTGATCGACCGCGATCTACCGGATTCCCTCCACATCGCTCGGAAACTTGGCCGCGCACACATTGCTCGTAATATTTGCCATGCTCCTTATAGTCCCCTTGGCCAAGCTTCCCTTCATCATCAAGCCTTTGACAGTACCTTTTCGCGTCTTCCCATTCTTGTCGACAACCCCGGTCCTTAGGAAAAGGGTTATCGAGCGTCCGTGGTATCGTAATTACAGGCGGCACTACAATTTCACCAGGAAACGGCGGTGTCGCAGGTAACGGTCGAACTTGCTCCAACCACGGAGCAAGACTTTGTGGAAAAACGAATTCTTGGACGGGAGTAAATCCGACCTCCCGCATAGGAATGGCCCCTAATGGAATCGCGCCATCACTTCCGTCCTCAGTCCAGCGTCCCCTGTCATCTCTTGGTTG
>CAZNNJ010000541.1:0-4531 GCA_964574305.1 uncultured Rhodospirillales bacterium
CCTGGGACTTCGACCGGCGGGCGGAAGGGGCAGGCTGGGGCCAGGGAGGGGGCGAAGGGGGCGACGCCCCAGCGGGGGCAGGGGCCATAGGTCGGCTTCACGCCGACGATGCCGCAGAAAGCCGAAGGCTGGCGGATCGAACCGCCCGTGTCGGTACCCGTGGCGCCCGGCGCGCCGCGCGCCGCGACCGCCGCCGCCGAGCCGCCGGAGGAGCCGCCAGGCACCAGCGGGCGATTGTCGCCGCGCCGCTTCCACGGGCTTTCGACCGGACCGAAGGCGCTGGTCATGTTGGACGAGCCCATGGCGAACTCATCGAGATTGACCTTGCCCAGCATCACCGCCCCGTCGCGCCACAGATTGGCGGTGACGGTCGATTCGTAAGTCGGCTTGAAGCCCTTCAGGATCTTGCTACCGGCCGTGGTCTGCACGCCCTTGGTGCAGAACAGGTCCTTGATCGCGAGCGGCAGGCCTTCGAGCGGCCGGCGCTCGCCCTTGCCACGCGCGGCGTCGACCGCCTTGGCCTGGTCCATGGCGAGCTCTGGCGTCTCGACGATGAAGGCGTTCAGCGACCGCGCGCCTTCCATGGCGGTCAGATGCGCCTCGGTCAGCTCGGCCGAGGTGATCTCGCCGCTCTCAAGCTTCTTCAGCGAGTCGGCGATTGTCAGATGGGTGAGCGACATGGAATTACTCGACCACTTTCGGAACGGTGAAGAAGCCGGCCATCGGCTCGGTCGCGTTGGCCAGCACGTCGTCGCGGGTGACATTGAGCGTCACGAAGTCCGGGCGTGTCTTGAGCCGGGCGCCGACCACGCTGGTCAGCGGCTCGACGCCCTCGGTATCGACCGATTGCAGCTGGTCGATCCAGTCCATGACCTGGCTGAGTTCGGACGCGAGGTGAGTCTTTTCGTCGTCGGTCACGCGGATGCGGGCCAGCCGCGCGATCCGGGCAACCGCTGCAGCATCGAGCGACATCTGGAACGCCTAGTTCTTTGGAGCAAAGACGGTTAGGTATCATCGGCTATGGCCATCCGCAACCCGCACGCGCTCAAAGCGCAGCTTTCCCCTGGGCAAAGGCTGATCGGCCTGGACCTGGGCGAAAAGACCATCGGCGTCGCCATCTCGGACCCTGGCCTCACCGTCGCCTCCCCGATCGACACGGTCCGCCGGACGAAATTCACCGAGGATGTGAAGCAGCTCGCCAGAATGATTGCAGGGCGTGAGGTCGGCGGCATCGTCGTCGGGCTGCCGATCAACATGGACGGAACGCAAGGCCCGCGCTGCCAGTCGGTCCGCCATTTCGCCGAGAATCTGGCGAAGCGCGCCGACCTGCTGGGCATGGAGCCGGAAATCGCCTTCTGGGACGAGCGCATGTCCACCGTCGCGGTGCAGCGGCTGCTGATCCAGGAGGCCGACATGACGCGCGCCAAGCGCGCGCAATCGGTGGACAAGATGGCCGCCGCCTATATTCTTCAGGGCGCGCTCGACGCCCTCAATAAGAAGTCCTGATCCGACCGACCACCCTACCTGCGGAGGAAACGTCATGGATATCTATGAAGATCATGCCAGGAGCCTGACCGAGTCGGTGCGGCTGACCCGTCGCGGCTTCGCCGTCACCAGCCTCTGCGCCGGCTTCGCCGCCGCCATCAGCCCGGTCGCCAAGGCCACCATCACCACAGACGCCGACGGGCTGACCGCCGGCGAGGTCAAGATCCCGGTCAAGGACGGCACAATCCCGGGCTATCGCGCCATGCCGGCCAAGGGAACCCACTTCCCGACCGTGCTGGTGATCCAGGAAGTCTTCGGCGTCCACGAGCATATCCGCGACCTGTGCCGGCGGCTGGCCAAGCTCGGCTACTATGCCGTCGCGGCCGAGCTTTATGCCCGCCAGGGCGACGTGTCGAAGCTGACCGACATCAACGATATCATCAAGATCGTCGCCACCGTGCCCAACGACCAGGTGATGAGCGACCTCGACGCCAGCGTCGCCTTCGCCAAATCGGAAGGCGCCGACACCGCCAAGCTCGCCGTCACCGGCTTCTGCTGGGGCGGCGGCAAGACTTGGCTCTATACGGCACACAATCCGAACGTGAAGGCCGGCGTCGCCTGGTATGGCCCGCTGGTCCCCCGCCCCGGCATGGGCGGCGGCACCTCCCCGGTCGATGTCGCGGCCCAGATCAAGGGCCGCGTGCTCGGCCTCTATGGCGGCAAGGACGCCGGCATCACGCCGGAGAATCGGGATCAGATGGAGGCGGCGCTCAAGGCTGCCGGCGACGCCAAGAGCCACATCAAGGTCTTCCCCGATGCCGAGCATGGCTTCAACGCCGACTACCGCCCGTCCTACGACGAGAAATCGGCCAAGGAGGGCTGGGCGGATATGCTCACTTGGTTCAAGGAGCACGGGGTAGCGTAACGTCCAAGCTCATGTCCACTCAGTACCGTCAAGCCCGGGTATGACGATGAACGGGTGTGTTTGCTTCGATTAGTGCGGACTTGACCCACGCATCCGCGTCATGATCACTGCGACGATAATCACGGATGGCCAGTCCGCCCCCTGACGTGGAAGCGAAGAGCTGAGTTTGAACGCCACTGCACAAAATCAGGAAGAAGCCCCCCTGCCCGACGGTCTCGTCTGGCCGCACCGGCATATTCTGGGCATCGAAGGCTGGACGGCGGCTGAGATCACCGCCGTACTCGACCTTGCCGACCGCTATGTCGAGCAGAACCGGCGGCCGGACAAGCGCAGCCGGGAGCTGGCCGGCCGCACCATCATGAACCTCTTCTTCGAGGACTCGACCCGCACCAAGACCTCGTTCGAGCTGGCCGGCAAGCGGCTGGGCGCGGACGTGCTGTCGATGTCGGTCGGCACATCCTCGGTCAAGAAGGGCGAGACGCTGCTCGACACGGCGATGACCTTGAACGCCATGAAGCCGGACTTCCTGGTCGTCCGCCATGCCCAGTCCGGCGCGCCCAAGCTGCTGGCCGACAAGGTCAACTGTTCCGTGATCAATGCCGGCGACGGCACCCATGAGCATCCGACCCAGGCGCTGCTCGACGCGCTGTCGATCCGCCGCCGCAAGGGCAGGCTGGAAAGCCTCACTGTCGCGATCTGCGGCGATATCCTGCACAGCCGGGTCGCCCGCTCGAACATCCACCTGTTGGGTACGATGGGCGCCCAGGTGCGGGTCGTCGCCCCGCCGACCCTGCTGCCGTCGTCGATCGACCGGATGGGGGTCGACGTCTTCACGGACATGGCGCACGGGCTGAAGGACGTCGATATCGTGATGATGCTGCGGCTGCAGAGCGAGCGCATGTCCGGCAAGTTCGTGCCATCGCCACGCGAATATTTCCACTTCCACGGCCTGACTGCCGAACGGCTGGCCGCGGCCAGGCCCGATGCGCTGGTGATGCATCCCGGCCCGATGAACCGCGGCGTCGAGATCGACTCAGAGGTCGCCGACGATATCGAGCGCAGCCTGATCCTCGACCAGGTCGAGTTCGGTGTCGCCGTGCGCATGGCCTGCCTGCGCCTGGCCGCATCCACCCAACCCCGGGCGACCAACTGATGCCGCTCACCGCATTCACCAATGCAAGGCTGCTGGATCCGGCGAGCGGACGCGACGAGGTCGGCACGCTGGTCAGCGAGGGCGGCAAGATCACGGCGCTCGGCGCCGGTGTCGCCACGCCGAAGGGCGCGGAAGTGGTCGACTGCACCGGCCTCTGCCTCGCGCCCGGCCTGGTCGATATGCGCGTCGCCGTCGGCGAACCGGGGGAGGAGCAGCGCGAGACCATTCTGTCGGCCAGCCGCGCGGCGGCGGCGGGGGGCATCACCGCTTTCGCCATGCTGCCCAACACCCAGCCGGTGATCGACGATATCGCCGGGCTGGAATTCGTCGCCCGCCGCGCCCGCGAGGCCAAGCTGGTCAAGATATTCGCCTATGGCGCGGTCACGCACGGCACGGAAGGCAAGGAGCTGGCCGAGATGGGCCTGCTGGCCGAGGCCGGGGCGGTCGGATTCACCGACGGGATCCATGCGATCGGCGACGCGCTGACAATGCGCCGGGCGCTCTCCTACGCCAAAGCCTTCGACAAGGTGATCGTCCAGCATCCGGAGGAGCCGACGCTGGCGGCCGGCGGCCAGATGAACGAGGGCGAGATTTCGACCCGGCTGGGCCTCTCCGGCATCACCCGCGCCGCCGAGATCATCATGCTGGAGCGCGACCTGCGCCTGGTGGCGCTCACCGGCGGCCATTACCACGCCGCGCACCTGTCGACCGCCGAGGGGGTCGAGCTAATCCGGCAGGCGAAGCACGAGGGCCTGCACGTCACCTGCGACGTCGCCCCGCCCTATTTCGCCCTGACCGAGGTCGATATCGGCGATTATCGCACCTTCGCCAAGCTGTCGCCGCCTTTGCGCACCGACAATGACCGGCGCGCGATCATCGCCGGCATCGCCGACGGCACGATCGACGCCATCGCCAGCGACCATGCCCCGCACGACCAGGATTCCAAGCGCGTCCCCTTCGCCGCCGCC
>CAZNNJ010000542.1:0-3136 GCA_964574305.1 uncultured Rhodospirillales bacterium
GGCCATTGGCCTGGAGGTCGATCCGGCGGTGAGGCGGTTTCTGCAGAAGCGGCGGGAACAGATCGCTTAGGGAAGATCGCCCTCACCCTAACCCTCTCCCATCAAGGGAGATGGAATCGGATTCATGTCCCTCCCCCAGGCTAGGAGAGGGTGAATGCTGGACTGGCCTAGAGTTAACCGCCCAGCCGCTTCTCGAACGCCGCCATCTGTCGCGTGAATTCCGCCGGCAGCTTGTCGCCGAAGCGGGCGAAGTGGCCTTTTACCTGCTCCAGCGTGTCGGCCCATTCCTTCTCGTCGATCTGGAGCAGGCCGCCGAGATCGGCATCCAGCCCATCGGCCGCAATCCCGCCTTCGCCCACCGTCGGCACCAAGCCGATCGGCGTGTCGGTCGCCTGGGCCGAGCCGCCGCAGCGTTCGAAGATCCAGGCCAGCACGCGCGAATTCTCGCCGAAGCCGGGCCACAGGAACTCGCCGTTCGGCCCTTTGCGGAACCAGTTGACGAAGAAGATCTTCGGCGGCTGCGCACCCTGCCTGGCGCCGATCCGCAGCCAATGCGCGAAATAGTCGCCCATGTGGTAGCCGCAGAAGGGCAGCATCGCCATCGGGTCGAAGCGCAGCTCGCCGACCGTGCCGACGGCGGCGGCGGTCGTCTCGGACGCCATCTGGGCGGCGAGGAACACGCCCTCCTGCCAGTCGTGCGCCTCGAACACCAGGGGCACGACGCGGGAGCGGCGGCCGCCGAACAGGAAGGCGGAGATCGGCACGCCGGCCGGGTCTTCCCATTCCGGCGCGATCGACGGGCACTGGCCGGCCGGGGTGGTGAAGCGGGCGTTCGGATGCGCGGCGGGAGTGCCGCTCGCAGGCGTCCAGTCGTTGCCGCGCCAGTCGGTCAGGCTGTCGGGCGGGGTCTTGGTCAGCCCCTCCCACCAGACATCGCCGTCCGGGGTCTTGGCCACGTTGGTGAAGATTGAGTTCTTTGTGATCGTGCCGACCGCATTCGGATTGGTGTCGGCGCCCGTGCCGGGCGCGACGCCGAAGAAGCCGGCCTCGGGGTTGATCGCGTAGAGGCGGCCGTCCTTGCCGAACTTCATCCAGGCGATGTCGTCGCCGATGGTTTCGACCTTCCAGCCGGCCAAGGTCGGGATCAGCATGGCGAGGTTGGTCTTGCCGCAGGCGCTGGGGAAGGCGCCGGCGATATATTTCGACTGGCCCTGCGGCGAGGTGATCTTGAGGATCAGCATATGCTCTGCCAGCCAGCCTTCATCCCGCGCCATCGCCGAGGCGATGCGCAGCGCCAGGCACTTCTTGCCGAGCAGGGCATTGCCGCCATAGCCGGAGCCGAACGACCAGATCTCCCGCGTCTCGGGGAAATGGACGATGTATTTGTTGTCGGCGTTGCACGGCCACGCCACGTCGGCGGCGCCGTTCTTGAGCGGCATGCCGACCGAATGCAGGCAGGGCACGAAGGCGCCGTCGCTGCCCAGCACCTCGAGTGCGCCGGCGCCCATCCGGCTCATGATCCGCATCGACACCGCGACATAGGCGGAATCGGTGATCTGCACCCCGATCTGGGAAATCGCCGAGCCCAGCGGGCCCATCGAGAACGGCACGACGTACATGGTGCGGCCGCGCATCGAGCCGCGGAACAGGCCGGTCAGCAGGGCGCGCATCTCGGTCGGGTCGCGCCAGTTGTTGGTCGGGCCGGCGCCGTCCTCGGTATGCGAGCAGATGAAGGTGCGGTCCTCGACGCGGGCAACGTCGGCCGGGTCGGAAAAGGCGATATAGGAGTTGGGGCGCTTGTCGTCGGACAGGCGCTGGAATGTGCCTTTCTCGATCAGCAGCCGGCACAGAAGGTCATATTCGGCCTCGGAACCGTCGCACCAATAGATCGAATCCGGCTCGGTCAGAGCGGCGATGTCTTCGACCCAGGCCTTCAGGCCTTCATGCTTCACAGGATCGTCCGTTACCATGTTCGCGAGTCCATCAGTTCCGGCGGAAGGAATGCAAGAACATCCAACGACCGCGATCCAATCTCATTATAAGGCCAACCCTCTATCAGGTCGAACCGCTCTATCCAAGCCTGCCAATTTCAAATTTATGCAGTTGAGGCAAAGAGTTCGAGCAGAAGACGGGCCCCGGTCATCGGCATCAGCGCGCCGGAGCGCACCTGCGCCTCGATATCGGGGATTCGCCGGGCGATTTCCGGCTTGCGCCGCAAAGATTGTAACAATCTGTCGCCCAAATCGGCCCATAGAGCCGCCTGCGCCTGTTCGCCGCGCCTGTTGTTTTTTTCGCCGCTGGCGGTGAGCAACTCCTGGTGCCGCCCGATCGCCTGCCACACGGCATCGAGCCCATTGCCCTCCCGCGCCGAGGCAGCGATGACCTCGGGCTGCCAGGAGGCCGACAGCGGCCGGATGAGGCGGAGCGCGGCGCTGTAGTCGGCCACCGTGCGCTGCGCCGTCGCCAGCAGCGGCCCGTCGGCCTTGTTGACGACGATCAGCTCGGCCAGCTCGACGATGCCCTTCTTGATACCCTGCAGCTCGTCGCCCGCTGCCGGCGACAGCAGCAGGCAGAACAGGTCGACCATGTCGGCGACCGTGGTCTCGGACTGGCCGACGCCGACCGTCTCGACGATGATCACGTCGAAGCCGGCCGCCTCGCACAACACGATCGCCTCACGGGTCCGCCGCGCCACCCCGCCTAGCGTGCCGCCGCTGGGTGACGGGCGGATGAAGGCATCCGGGGAACGCGACAGCTCCTCCATCCGGGTCTTGTCGCCCAGGATCGAGCCGCCGGTCCGGCGCGAGGACGGGTCGACCGCCAGCACGGCGACACGATGGCCATCGGCGATGATCCTCTGTCCGAACGCCTCGATGAAGGTCGATTTGCCGACGCCGGGAGAGCCGGAGATGCCGAGCCGGATCGACTTGCCGGAGGCCGGCAGCACGCGCTCGACCAGGGCCTCGGCCTCTCGCCGGTGATCCTCGCGGGTGGATTCGACGAGCGTAATGGCGCGGGCCAGCGTTGCGCGGTCGCCGGCGATCAGGCGGGCGGCACGGTCCAATCGGTCAAACCTGCTCGATTTCGACCAGCGTGCCGCAGAAGTCCTTGGGATGCAGGAACAGCACCGGCTTGC
>CAZNNJ010000542.1:3146-4529 GCA_964574305.1 uncultured Rhodospirillales bacterium
CAGCGCGATCTTGTTGTTGGGCAGTGCGACGAACACGCAGGTGACGCCGTGGTCGGGCAACGGCACCGGTGCCGAGACCTTGGCGCCCAGCGTGTCGCGATAGAGCGCGGTCGCCTTCTCCAGGTCGGGTACGGCGATGGCGACGTGGTTCAGGCGGCCGATCGTGTCTTCGCTCATGTCCTGACCTTTCAGTTCGACCGCCGGTGATCGCGGATGATGCCGAGGATTTCGGCGGCCGCAGCCGGGATATTGGTGCCCGGGCCATAGATGCCGGCGACACCGGCCTGCTTCAGCATCGGATAGTCCTTCGGCGGAATGACGCCGCCCGTGACCACCAATATATTGTCGGCGCCCTGCTCTTTCAGCGCCGCGATCAGCGCCGGCACCAGCGTCTTGTGGCCGGCGGCCTGGCTCGAGACGCCGACGATGTGGACGTCGTTCTCGATCGCCTGGCGCGCCGCCTCTTCCGGCGTCTGGAACAGCGGCCCGACATCGACGTCGAAGCCGATATCGGCGAAGGCGGTGGCGATCACCTTGGCGCCGCGGTCGTGGCCGTCCTGGCCGAGCTTCACCACCAGCATGCGCGGCCGCCGCCCCTCGGCGCGCGCGAAGCTCTCGACCTCGCGCTGGATGCGCTTGAAGCCCTCGTCGCCCTCGTAGATCCCGCCATAGACGCCGGAGACCGAGCGGATGGTGGCGCGATGGCGCGTGAACACGGCCTCGAGCGCGTCGGAGATCTCCCCGACCGTGGCGCGGGCGCGCGACGCATCGACGCTGAGCGCCAGCAAGTTCCCCTCCCCGCTCCGCGCAGCCTGCGTCAGCGCCTCGAGTGCCGCCTCAACTCGCTGCAAGTCACGCTTGACGCGCACCTGCTTGAGTCGCGCGATCTGCTGCTCGCGCACTTTCGTGTTGTCGATGTCGAGCAGCTTCACCGGCGGCATGCCAGCGGACTGGTACTTGTTGACGCCGACGATCACCTCTTCGCCGCGGTCGAAGCGTGCCTGGCGCCGCGCGGCCGCCTCTTCGATGCGGAGCTTCGGCAGCCCTTGCTCGACGGCCTTGGTCATGCCGCCGAGCTTCTCCACCTCGTCGATCAGATCCATGGCGGCGGACGCCACCGAGTGCGTAAGGCTCTCGACGTAGTAGCTGCCGCCAAGCGGGTCGACCACACGGGTGACGCCGGCCTCCTCCGCGAGGATGAGCTGCGTGTTGCGCGCGATCTGCGCAGAGAAGGGCGTCGGGAGCGCCAGCGCCTCGTCGAAGGAGTTCGTGTGCAGCGACTGCGTGCCGCCGAGCACCGCCGCCAGCGCCTCGATCGTGGTGCGGATGATGTTGTTGTAGGGGTCCTGCTCGGTCAGGCTGACGCCCGACGTCTGGCAGTGG
>CAZNNJ010000543.1:0-4524 GCA_964574305.1 uncultured Rhodospirillales bacterium
CAGCGGCTCGTAGGCCGCGCGGCACAGCATGAACATGGCGGTCAGGTTGGTGTCGATATCGACATACCAATCGTCGAGCGACAGCTTCTCGGCCGAGCCGTAGGCGTGGGCGCCGGCATTGTTGATCAGCGCGTCGAGCCGGCCGAAGCGGGCGACGGTATCGCCGATGATCCGGTTGCAGGTTGCCTCGTCGCGCACGTCGCCTTCGATGAAGGCGACCTCGCCGCCCAGCGCCTTGAGCTCGTTCAGCGCACCCTCGGCCTTGGCTGCGTTACGCCCGGTGATGACGACCGTGGCCCCTGCCCCGGCAAGTCCCTTGGCCATGCCCAGCCCGATGCCGCCATTACCGCCGGTCACGATCGCGACGCGCCCGGTCAGGTCGAACAGGTTCATGATGCTCCCCCAGAAATCTTGATGCAGGCCCGAGGCCTATTCTTCGTCGTCTTCCGCCGGCACGAAGGGCCGCGTGATCTTCGCCAGGCGCGAGTCATATTTCAGCTGCTTGACTGAAATCGACGTCTCAACATGACGCACGCCGGGCACGCCGAGGATGGCGTTGTTGGCGATGTTCAGCACTTCGTCGAGCGAGCCGTACATGCCGACGACATGGATGTTGAAGCGGCCCAGCGTGATGATGACGCTGCGGATGCCGTCCATCTCGGCGATCGCCTGTGCCACCTCCTTGACCCGGCCCTGCTCGGCGGTGACGCCGATGAAGATCAGAAGTGGGTTGCCAAGATAGGAAAGCGCCGTAATGGCCGTGAATCGCAGGTAATTTTCTTCCTGCAGCCGCTTCAGCCGGCCGCGGATCGTGCCCTCGGTGACGCCCAGCGCCTGGGCGATCTTGCGGTTGCTGAGCCGGGCGTCGCCGGAGAGCACGTCCAGTATCTGATGGTCGAAGGCGTCGAGCTGATAGCGCGTCATGGCGGCACCTTCACGCCAGCGGCGCTATGTCGAAGTCGAACTTCACGACATCGACGGCGATGGCCGGCGCCAGGTTGCGCACGCCCTTGATGGCGGCGATATCGTTCAGCAGGAACTGCGACAGGTCGGAGAATTCCTCGACCGCCAGCAGGATCTCGATATCCTTGGCGCCGGTAACGAGGTTGATCGACAGGATCTGCGGCAACGCGGCGAGTTCGCGCGCCACCGCCTCGGCCGGGCGGCCCTGCACCTCGACCCCCACCGCGATCAGGATGTTGTAGCCGAAGGCGGCGAAATCGGTCGCCGCGACGACTTTCATCGCCTTGGCGTCCTCCATCTGGCGGATACGGGCACTGACCGTCGCGGCCGAAATCTTCAAAATCCGCGCGATCTGCTGATTGGTGGCGCGGCCATTGGCCTTCAGCAGCTCTAGGATCTTGCGGTCGGTCTCGTCGAATTCGTATCGGCTCGTCTTGGTCCCGTTCCCCGCCATGCCTCTTTCCGGTCAGCGACTCCAATCGCCATAGGCGACGAAGTGAGGATTGCGGAATTCGGGCTTGCCGTAAAGGAAAGGTGCGCCGTCGACCGTTTCGACCCGGCCGCCGGCGCCGATCAGCACCGCGTGGCCGGCGGCGATGTCCCACTCCATGGTGGTGCCGAGGCGCGGATAGATGTCGGCCTCGCCGCGCGCGACCAGGCAGAGCTTGACCGAGCTGCCGGCGGAGCGGAGCTCGTTGACCTTGAGGCCGGCCAGGAAGTCGTCCATCTCCTGCCCGCCGCCGTGCGAGCGCGAGGCGACGACCGTCAGCCCCTCGGCCGGCGGCTGGCGCACCGCGATCGGCTTGGCCTCGCCACCGGCGGCAGCCAGTTTCGCGGTGCCCGGACCGGCGGCGGTGTAGGTGTCGCCGGTGACTGGCGAATGGACCAGGCCCAGCACCGGCACGCCATGCTCGATCAGCGCGATATTGACCGTGAACTCGCCGTTCTTCTTGATGAACTCCTTGGTCCCGTCGAGCGGATCGACCAGCCAGAACCGGCCGCCCCGGACCTCGGGGCTGACGCCGGCCGCGGCCTCTTCCTCGGAGATCACCGGGATATCCGGGGTCAGCGCGCGCAGCACCGGCAGGATCACCGCCTCCGCCGCCGTGTCGGCGGCGGTGACGGGGCTGCCGTCTTCCTTCCAGGTCGCCTCGGGCACGTCGTAGAAGCGCATCGCCGCGCGGCCGGCCGCCTCGATGACGGGGCGCAGCTTGGTGATGAGGTCGTTCAGCATCAGAAATTTCCCCCGGTCAGCATGCCGCGGTCCTCCAGGACCTTGACGATATAATCGGCGGCCTCCTCGGCCGACATCCTGGTCGTGTCGACGCGGATGTCGGGCGTCTCCGGCGCCTCATAGGGCGAGTCGATGCCGGTGAAGTTCTTGATCTGGCCGGCGCGGGCCTTCTTGTAGAGGCCCTTGACGTCGCGGCTTTCCGCCACCGCCAGCGGCGTCTCGACATAGATCTCGAAGAACTCGCCGCCCTCGAGCAGGCTGCGCACCATCTGCCGCTCGGCGCGGAACGGCGAGATGAAGGCCGTCAGCACGATCATGCCGGCATCGACCATCAGCTTGGCCACCTCGCCGACGCGGCGGATATTCTCCACCCGGTCGACATCGGTGAAGCCGAGGTCGCGGTTCAGCCCATGGCGGACATTGTCGCCGTCGAGCAGATAGGTATGCCGGTTGATGGCATAGAGCTTCTTCTCGACCAGATTGGCGATGGTCGACTTGCCCGCGCCCGACAGGCCGGTGAACCACAGAACGCAGGATTTCTGCGACTTCTGCGACGCCCGGGCCTCCTTATGCACATCGACCGCCTGCCAGTGGATGTTCTGGGCGCGGCGTAGCGCGAAGTGGATCAGGCCGGCGCCGACCGTCTCGTTGGTCATCCGGTCGATCAGGATGAAGCCGCCGGTATCCTTGTTCTCCGCGTAGGGATCGAAGGCGATCGACTGCTCCAGGCTGATATTGCAGACGCCGATCTCGTTAAGCTCCAGCCCCTTGGCCGCCAGATGCTCGAGCGTATTGACGTTGACCTTGTGCTTGATCGCCGAGATGTTGGCGGCGACCGTGCGCGCCCCGATCTTCAGCAGATACGGCCGGTGCGGCAGCATCGCCGCCTCGTTCATCCACACGATGGTGGCCTCGAACTGGTCCGACACGCCGGGCGGCGCGCCGGCGGCCGACAATATGTCGCCGCGGCTGATGTCGATCTCGTCGGCCAGCGTGATCGTGACCGACTGGCCGGAGGTGGCCTGGTCGATCTCGCCGTCCAGCACGATCGCGGCGACGGTCGATTCCTTGCCCGAGGGCAGTGCCTTGATCTTGTCGCCCTTGCGGATCGTGCCGCCGGCGACGACGCCGGAGAAGCCGCGGAAGTCCAGGTTCGGGCGGTTCACCCACTGGACCGGCAGGCGGAACGGCGCGTCCGGATTTTCGGTCGCGATCGGCACCGTCTCCAGATGTGGCATCAGCGGCGAGCCCGTGTACCAGGGCATGTTGGCGCTGTTCTCGGTGATGTTGTCGCCCTTGAAGGCGGACATCGGGATCGGCGTGATGTCGGTCAGCCCGATCTGCTTGGCGAACTCCAGGTACTCGGCGACGATCGCGTCGTATTTCTCCCGGCTGTAGCCGATCAGGTCCATCTTGTTGACCGCCAACACCACCTGCTTGATGCCGATCAGCGACACCAGGTACGAGTGCCGGCGCGTCTGCACCAGCACGCCCTTGCGCGCGTCGATCAGGATGACCGCGAGATCCGCCGTCGAGGCGCCGGTGATCATGTTGCGGGTATACTGCTCGTGGCCGGGCGTGTCGGCGACGATGAACTTGCGCCGGTCGGTCGAGAAGAAGCGGTAGGCGACGTCGATGGTGATGCCCTGCTCGCGCTCCGCGGCCAGGCCGTCGACCAGCAGGGCGAAGTCGATCTCCTGCCCCTGCGTGCCCATCTTCTTGCTGTCGGCCTCCAGCGCGGCCAGCTGGTCCTCGAAGATCATCTTCGATTCGTAGAGCAGCCGCCCGATCAGCGTGGATTTGCCGTCGTCGACCGAACCGCAGGTGATGAAGCGCAGCAGGCTCTTATACTGGTGCGACTTCAGATACTGCTCGATGTCGGTCTCGATCAGGTCGGATACGTGCGCCATTAGAAATACCCCTCGCGCTTCTTCTTCTCCATCGACGCGGCCTGATCGTGATCGATCGCGCGGCCCTGGCGCTCGGAGGTCGTGGTCAGCAACATTTCCTGGATGACGTCCTGCAAGGTCGCGGCCTTGCTCCTCACCCGCCCCAACCACCGATCGCCGCCCAGCTGCAGGAACGGGACCTTCCTGACTCTCGGACGTTTGCCCGGTTTCAGCCGGCCCCGGCCCGGGCAAGGGGGTCCGGGCCGAGCTACAGGCGGCACTTTTGCACGGGCCCGAGGTGCTGTTCCTCGACGAGCCAACGATCGGGCTCGACCTGGCGAGCAAGCAGGCCGTGCGCGCGTTCCTCGCCGCGCTGGGCGGCGCCGGCGACACCACCATGGTGCTGACGACGCACGACCTCGCCGACATCGAGCGGCT
>CAZNNJ010000544.1:0-4513 GCA_964574305.1 uncultured Rhodospirillales bacterium
TGTTCAAGGCGGAGGTCGAGAACGCGCGCATCGAGACCGAGATCGCGCAGCAGGAAGCGGCCTTGCGCTCGGCGAAGGGGCGGCTCAATGCCTTGCTCGCCCGGCCGATCGATGCGCAGCTCGCTGAACCGGCGCGGCCGAGGCCCCTGCCCCCGGCCGAGATACTGGCGCCAGCCGCTTTGCTGGAGCGTGCCCGGGCCGTCAATCCCGGCCTGCAGTCGACGACGGCCGCGATCACCAGTGCGGAACGTAGTCGTGAGCTGGCTGAAAAGAGCTGGTATCCGGACATCACCATCAGCGCAGGCGCGATCGATCGCACCGGCAACGGCCCGAACGGCTATACCGCGGCGATCGGCTTCAAGGTGCCGCTAGAGTTCGGGCTGCACCGGGCCCAGGAACGCGAAGCCAGCGCCGAGCTGGGCGCCGCCCGCGCGCGGCGTGAAGCGCTCGACCAGCAGATCGAGGGCGACATCGCTGAGGCCGCGGCGAGCCTTTCCGCCAGCCGGCGCACGGCGGAGCTAATCAAGACCCGACTACTGCCGAATAATGAAGCCCTGGTGCGATCCGGAACGGCTGCCTACGCCATCGGCAAGGCTGAGCTCACCGATGTGCTGATGGCCGAGCACGATCTCGCCGACCTCAGAATCCAGCTCCTCTCCGCCGAGTTCGACAGTCAACGCCAGCTCGCCGCAATCGAGCGGTTAGTGGGAGATGATCTATGAAACTTCCCTACAGCCTCCTCACCTTGGCCGCGCTTGCCGCCAGCATCGTCGCCGCGAAGGCCGACCCGCTCTATTACCAGGACCCGTCGGGCAAGCCGTTCTACTCGGCGACGCCCAGGAAGGATGCGCAGGGCCGCGACTACAAGCCGGTCTATGCCGACAGTCCCGCGCCCGCAGCTACTCCTGCTCAGGGGCCGGCGGGCAAAGGCCGGATCCTGTACTACCGCAACCCGATGGGCCTGCCGGACACATCCGCAGCGCCGAAGAAGGATTCGATGGGGATGGACTATATCCCCGTCTATGAGGGCGACGCAGCCGAGGCCGGGATCGTCAAGATCGCGCCAGGCAGGATACAGCAGTTGGGTGTCCGCACCGAGGTTGCATCGATGCGACCGATGACCCGATCTATCCGCGCGGTCGGCACGGTCGCACTCGACGAACGCCGGATCGCCGTGGTGGCGCCGCGTTTCGAGGGCTGGATCGAAAAACTGATGGTCGCCACGACCGGGCAGCCCGTCCGCAAGGGCGAACCGCTTGCCCAAGTGTACAGCCCCGATCTTCAGCAGGCGCAGCAAGAGTATCGCGTCGCGCAGGAAGCCGCACACCGCGCCGGCGACGCCGATTCCATGGTCCACGGCAACACCAATGCGATCGCGGATGCGGTCATGCAGCGTTTCCGCAACTGGGACGTCGCGCCCGCCGCCGGGAAGGCCGGTTTCGTCATAACCGCGCCGATGAATGGCATCGTGATGGAGAAGCAGGCTATCGACGGCCTGCATTTCGCAGCCGGCGACACGCTCTACCGTATTGCCGACCTTTCGGCCGTCTGGGTGCTGGCCGACGTGTTCGAGCAGGACATGGGGGCGATCCGGGCCGGCGAAGAGGTGAAGGTCACAGTCCCGGCCTATCCTGATCGCGGCTTCGCGGGCAAGGTCGCGTTCGTCTATCCGACGATCGCCAAGGAAACCCGTACCGCCAAGGTAAGGATTGAGCTGCCCAATCCCGATCTAGCGCTCAAAGCGGATATGTACGCCACGGCAGAGATCGCGGCGCCGGCCGGAACGCAGGTCCTGACGGTGCCGGACTCTGCGGTGCTCGACAGCGGCGCAAGACAGGTTGTGCTAATCGACCGTGGTGATGGGCGGTTCGTGCCACGCCCAGTCAAGATCGGGCAAAGGGCGGGCGGCTATGCCGAAATCCGCGAAGGCGTCGCCGCCGGCGACAAGGTTGTCGTCGGCGCCAACTTCCTGATCGATGCCGAAAGCAATCTGCGGAGCGCCCTCCAGGCCTTCTCGGCACCTGCACAAGGAGGCGGCCAATGATCGCCAAGATCATCCGCTGGTCGACTCGCAACATCTTCCTCGTTCTGTTTGCGACGCTGTTCGCCGTCGGCGGCGGCCTCTATGCCGTCAGCCATACAGCGCTGGACGCGATCCCCGACCTCTCCGACACCCAGGTCATCGTCTACACCGAATATGCCGGCCAGGCGCCGCAGGTGGTCGAGGACCAGGTGACCTACCCGCTGACCACGGCGCTGCTGTCCGTGCCACGGTCGAAGGTGGTGCGCGGCTTCTCCTATTTCGGCGTGTCGTTCGTCTATGTCGTGTTCGAGGACGGGACCGATCTCTACTGGGCGCGCTCGCGCGTCCTCGAATATCTGAACTTCGCCTCGAAACGCCTTCCCGCTGGTGTCACGCCATCGCTCGGCCCGGACGCGACCGGGGTCGGCTGGGTCTATGAGTATGTCGTGACCGGCGCTCAGCGTAC
This sequence comes from uncultured Rhodospirillales bacterium, assembly GCA_964574305.1. Lineage (GTDB taxonomy): Bacteria > Pseudomonadota > Alphaproteobacteria > BOG-932 > Roseiterribacteraceae > BOG-932. The sequence goes on from CAZNNJ010000544.1 coordinate 2,490, forward strand.
GCTGGCCGAACTGAGGTCGATCCAGGACTGGAACGTCCGGTACCAGCTGGCCAAGGCCGAGGGTGTGGCCGAGGTGGCGAGCGTCGGCGGCTTCGTCCAGCAATACCAGGTCGTCGTCGACCCGCAGAAGCTGCAAAGCTATGGCATCCCGCTGTCCAAGCTCGGCGACGCGATCCGCGCCAGCAACCAGGATGTCGGCGGCCGCACGGTCGAGATGACCGAAACCGAATATGTCGTGCGCGGCAGAGGCTATCTGCGCGGTGTCGCGGATATCGAGAACATCGTGCTGAAGGCCGACGGCGGCACGCCGGTGCTGCTGCGCGACGTCGCGCGGGTCGAACTCGGCCCCGACGAGCGGCGCGGCATCACTGAACTCAATGGCCAGGGCGAGGTCGCCAGCGGCGTGGCCCTCCAGCGCGACGGTCAGAACGCGCTGTCGGTGATCGAGAACGTGAAACGCAAGATCGCCGAGATCGCGCCCAGCCTGCCCAAGGGCGTCTCTATCCAGCAGGTCTATGACCGGTCAGCACTGATCTACCGCGCCATCGGCACGCTGAAGCACACGCTGCTGGAGGAGAGCATCATCATCGCGCTGGTCTGCGCGGTGTTCCTGCTGCATGTCCGAAGCGCTCTGGTGGCGATCGTCATGCTGCCGGTCGGCATCCTGATCGCGATGGCGCTGCTCCATACGTTCGGCATCAGCGCCAACATCATGAGCCTGGGCGGCATCGCCATCGCGATTGGCGCCATGGTCGATGCCGCGATCGTCATGATCGAGAACGCGCACAAGCATCTGGAACGGGCGGCACCCGGTGCCTCGCGGATACAGGTTTTGACCGAGGCAGCGATCGAGGTGGGACCGTCGCTGTTTTTCAGCCTGGCGGTAATCGTCGTGTCCTTCTTGCCGGTCTTCACCCTGGAGGCGCAGGAGGGCCGCATGTTCAGGCCGCTGGCGCTGACCAAGACCTTCGCGATGGCGGGCGGCGCGCTGCTGTCGGTGACGCTGGTTCCGGTGCTGATGATCCTGTTCGTGCGCGGGCGCATCCTGCCGGAGGTGAAGAACCCACTGAACCGGGCGCTGATCTGGCTCTATCGGCCGGTCATCGCCGGCGTGCTGCGGGCGAAGGTACTGACCATCGTTCTGGCGGTGGCCGCGATCGCGCTCACCGCTATCCCGCTCACACGGCTGGGCTCGGAATTCATGCCCAGCCTCAACGAAGGCACCTTGATGTACATGCCGGTCAGCCTGCCCGGCCTCTCCGTGACCAAGGCGGCGGAGCTGCTGCAGACCCAGGACCGGATCATCAAGAGCTTCCCGGAGGTCGAATCCGTGTTCGGCAAGTCCGGTAGAGCCGAGACCGCGACCGATCCGGCGCCGGTCGAGATGATGGAGACCATCGTCAATCTGAAGCCGGAATCCGAGTGGCGGGCCGGCATGACCGTGGACAAGCTGATCCAGCAGATGGACCAGGCGTTGCAATTCCCCGGCGTCAGCAATGCCTGGACGATGCCGATCAAGGCGCGCATCGACATGCTGTCGACCGGCATCCGTACGCCCATCGGCATCAAGATCTACGGCCCTGACCTGGCTGGCATCGACCGGCTGTCGAAACAGATCGAAGCCGCCGTGCGGCCCGTGCCGGGTACGACCAGTGCCTATGCCGAGCGCGTTCAAGGCGGCTATTACCTGGAAATCCTGCCGGACCGCCCGACGCTAGCCCGCTATGGGCTGACCGTCGGCGACCTGCAGGAGACGATCCTGACTGCGCTGGGCGGCGAGCCGGTGACCACGACGGTGGAAGGGCGCGAGCGTTACACAGTCAATGTCCGCTATCCGCGCGCCTTCCGATCCGACCCGCAATCGATCGCCAAGCAGGTGCTGGTGCAGGCGCCGGGCGGCATGACGATCCCGCTGGGCCAGCTCGCCCAAATTCAGATCACCCAGGGGCCGCCGATGGTGCGGACCGAAAATGCGCAGCTGGTGAACTATCTCTATGTCGACATGCAGGGGCGCGATATCGGCT
>CAZNNJ010000545.1:0-4484 GCA_964574305.1 uncultured Rhodospirillales bacterium
CCCGTTTCGTTCTCGTTGGTCATGGTCTACGCCTTCCTCGTTTTGCTCGTCGTCCTCTATCGTGTCGTCGCTTTGCGGCGAATTTGCGGTCGCGCCGGCGAACATGCCGTGCTTGCGCAGCAGGTTGCGCAGCTGGTGATAGGCCAGGCCCAGATGGGTGGCGGTGCGCTTCTGGTTGCCGCCGAACTGGGCCAGCGCGATCTTCAGCGCATCCTGCTCGATGACGGCTATATGCGCGAAGAAATCATAAGGTTCCGCAGGTGGCGCCGGCATGGGCGGCGCGGAGGCGATGGGCGCGGCCGCGGGAATGCCGGGGCGCAGCGGCGAGTTGCGGGGCCGGAAGGCGGATTCGAACGGGTCCAGGACGATCCGGTCGATCGGCTGGTCGCTGTCGCCGGCGCGATAGACCGCGCGCTCGACCACGTTCTTGAGTTCCCGCACATTGCCCGGCCAGTCATGGGTCTCCAGCACCCGCTCGGCCCGCTGGGTGAAGCCGGGGAAAACCGACAGCTTCATCTCCTGCGCCATCGCCAGGCCGAAATGGCGAGCCAGCAGCAGGATGTCGCCCGGCCGTTCGCGCAAGGGCGGCACAGTCACCACGTCGAAGGCCAGCCGGTCCAGCAGGTCGGCGCGGAACTTGCCGTTCGCCGCCTCGCTCGGCAGGTCGACATTGGTGGCCGCCACCAGCCGGACATCGACCTTGACCGTGGCGGAGGACCCCAGCCGCTGGAACTCGCCATATTCGACCACGCGCAGGATTTTCTCCTGCACCGCCATCGAGGCTGAGGCGATCTCGTCCAGGAACAAGGTGCCGCCGTCGGCGCGCTCGAAAAAGCCGTCGCGCCGCCGGGTCGCGCCGGTGAAGGCGCCGGCCTCATGGCCGAACAGCTCCGCCTCCAGCAGCGATTCGCCCAGCGCCGCGCAGTTCAAGGTCAGGAACGGCCGCTCCCAGCGTTGCGACAGATAATGCAGGCGGGCGGAGATCAGCTCCTTGCCGGTGCCGCGCTCGCCGATCACCAGGACGGGGCGGTTCAGCGGCGCGGCGCCGGACACCTGCTCCAGCATGTCCAGGAACACGGTCGCCGAACCCAGCATCGATTGATTGGGACGTATCGGAGCCATGCGCCTCAATAACAGATTCTGTTACGCGGTTAACGAAAAATGTCACACAACTGAAATCATGGCCCCACAGGCGGCCTGGCACATGAAAAATATCGCCTGACTATCGGTTTGGAATCACGTGCTTTTTGGAAGTTTTGCTACAGTCGTCCGGTTGTGCCGGCAAAACTGGCACGGGTCGTGCACTGATGGTGCCGTAGACCATTTTTAGGAATCGTGCCATGGGCATTTTCTCGCGTCTCAGCGACATCGTGAACTCGAACATCAACGCGCTCTTGGACAAGGCCGAGGATCCGGAAAAGATCATCCGCCTCATCATCCAGGAGATGGAGGACACCCTGGTCGAGGTCCGCTCCGACGCGGTCCGCATCATTGCCGACCGTAAGGAAGCGGAGCGCCAGATCGGCCGGCTGACCGGCGAGCGCGACGACTGGGAGGCCAAGGCCGAACTCGCCATCTCCAAGGGGCGCGAGGATCTGGCTCGGGGCGCGCTGGTCGCCAAGAACCGGGTGCAGGAGGCGCTCGACGCCGAAACCAAGCACCTGGACGAGATCGTCAAGGGCCTCGAGCAGCAGGGTGAGGATATCGCCCGCCTCCAGGTCAAGCTGGACGACGCCCGCAAGCGCGAGGCGTTGATGATCTCCCGCCACAAGAGCGCGACGTCGCGCCTGCAGGCCCGCCGCGCCACCTATGACAACCGGATCACCGGCGCGCTCGGCCGGATGGAGGCGATGGAACGCTCGCTGGACCATCTGGAAGGCAAGGTCGAGGTCTATGAGCACGGGCGCAAGAGCCTTGCCGATGAGATCGCGGCGCTCCAGGCCGACGAGGCCGTCGACGACGAGCTGGCGCGGATGAAGGAAAAACTGTCGACCCGGACGTCGGGCTGAACCTAAAATCAAGCCGTGCCTGACGTTATGTGCGATGGGCCGCGGTAAAGTAAGCCAGGGATAAAGCGATGTCTGACATCGATTTCAATGCAGTCGTGCTGGTCTTGGTCGTTGTCGTCCTGCCGTTATGGATGTTCCTCCATTACGGATCGCGCTGGCGGGCCAATCGGGGCCTGGCGGCGCAGGACGAAAAGCTGCTGACCGATTTGTGGGATGCCGCGCGCCGGATGGAAGAACGGCTCGACAATCTCGAGCGCGTGATCGGCGCGGAAAATCAGAGGAAATCATGATCTATCGTTATGGGCTTTATCGTGACCCTGCCCGGGGTTGGGTTGCCGGCGTCGCCGCCGGCCTGGGCGAGCGTTTCGGCGTCAGCGCCGGCGTGATCCGCCTCGTCTTCCTGCTGATGGCGTTCATGGGAACGCCGGTGCTGGCGGGCGTTCTCTACGCGGTGCTGGCGGTGCTGATGCCGGCCCGGCCGCTGCTGATCGACGCCCGTCCCTACCGCCGCGAGTATTGGCGCCGGGAGTACTAGGCGATGCTGAGCCACGATCTCTTCTTCTATCATCCCGAGACGATCTGGGTGCTGATCCCGCTGGTGGCGATCATCGGCGGCTTCATCACCAAGTGGCACAACACCAACGTCAAGCTCGACCTGGCGCGCGCTGGAAACGGGGAGGTCATGCAGGAAGTGCTGGACGCCATCCGGCGGCTGGAGCAGCGTGTCGGGAATCTGGAGCGCGCGGCGATGACCGCCGAGACGGAGCGGAAATACCACACGCTACGGGCGTGAGCGGGGGTATCTGGAGGCTTCAGCCATGTGGAATGCGGTTTGGGTCCTGATCCCGTTGGCGGCGATTATCGGCGGCTTCATCACGCGGTGGCAGCGCAACGTCATCCAGATGGAAATGGCGCGCGGCGGCAACGCCGAGGTGATGCAGGAGCTGCGCGACGCGGTGCACCGGCTCGAGCAACGTGTCTCGAATCTGGAGCGGGCGGTGATGACCGCCGAAGAACAAAGGAAATATGCGCTATGACCAACAACCCACAGGAGCCGTTCGGACCTGGGCCTACCGGTCTCTATCGCGATCCCAAGAACGGCAAGATCGCGGGCGTCTGCGCCGGCCTCGCCTCCTATTTCGGCGTCAAGGTCGGCGGCCTGCGCATCGCTCTGGTCCTGCTGTCGATCTTCGGCTTCTTCGGCCCGGTTCTGGTCGCCTATGTCGTGCTGGCGGTGCTGCTGCATCCGATGCCGACGCAGCTGTTCAAGGATTCCGAGGACGCCGCCTTCTGGCGCTCGGTCGTCCGCCGGCCGGCCGACACGGTCAGCGGCCTCTCCCGCCGTTTCCGCGAGCTGGACCAGCGTCTGGCCCGGCTGGAGCACAAGGTCACCTCGCCCGACGAAGTCCTGCGCGCCCAGTTCCGGCAGCTTTGATTTCTAGGATGGGTAGAGCGGAGCGAAACCCATCGAAGAATCTAGCCACAGATTACACAGATTTTCACAGATAAGTCTCATTTCCGCCTCCAGCGGTTTCAGCCCGCGCAGCGAGAAATCTTAATCTGTGTTCATCTGTGTAATCTGTGGCTGAATTCTTAAATCTTTGATGCGTTTCGCTACGCTCTACCCATAGGCATGCAGTCCGCCGCCGTGGCGTCTCAGCCAGGCGCGGGCGGCCTTGGGGTCGGCGTCGGTCAGCGAGGCGCAGAGCCGCCAGAAGCGGACGCCGTGATTCATTTCCCGCAAATGCGCCACCTCGTGGGCGACGACATAATCCAGCACGAATTCCGGCGCCAGGATCAGCCGCCATGAAAAGGCGAGCCGTCCGGCGCCGCTGCAGCTGCCCCAGCGCGAGCGCGTATCGCGCAATGTGACGGCGGCCACGGGCCGGCCGACGATCGCCGCCTTCAATTTGGCCCGCGCCGCGATCTCCCGCTTGGCTTCGGATTTCAGGTAGTCGGTCAGCCGCCGCGCCAGGTGCTCGGGTGCGCCGGGAACGGTGATGACCGCGTCGGCGCGCGACGGTAGGCCGCGCAGCCGGCTGGCGTCGCCGCGGATCAGGTGGGGCACGCCCAGCACGGGCACGGTCGCGCCGTCGGCAAAGGGCAGGGCAGCTGGCAGCTGGGCGATGCGGGCCTGAAGCCAGCCCTCATGCCGGACCAGGAAATCCAGCGCGTGGCGGCGGGCTACCGATACCGGCGCGGTCAGCACCACCTTTCCCTTGGCCTGGTCGAGGCGCAGGCTGATCCGCCGCGCCCGGGCGCTATGGCGGAATTCCAGCGGCACGGCGAGCGGGAAGGGCGGTTCGATCATCGCCGTCGTCGTCGCGACGCGCGGCTTGGCGGTCGCGCCGGGGGCGCGCGTCCTCGGAAGCTTACGGAAAAAGGGAATGGGCGGCCTTTGGCGGCGCGGGCGCGCTTGGCCGCCGGAATAAGATCCACCTTTGGCACCTCCCTATGGCCCTGGCTCTAGCTGAG
>CAZNNJ010000546.1:0-4477 GCA_964574305.1 uncultured Rhodospirillales bacterium
GACGGTCCGCTCCAGGGCCTATAGGGGAGCCGGCTGGACGGGAAAAGCGCGGCCGGCATTGCGTATTACTGTTGCTTGTCTTTCTCTGCGGGCGCGGGTTTTTCGGCAGGGGGCGCTGCGGGACGCGGATGCTCAGGGGCGGCCTGGGGCTCATGCCGCATCCCGGTCGCCGGCTCCGCGGGGCGACGGACAGCCGGATGTTCGGCAGCCCCCGCTGCGTTCGGCGCCGCCGCCGGCCGCTTTGCCTCGCCCGGCTTGGCGGGTGCTTCCTTGGCCGCGTCCGGGCGCGCTACTTCCTTCTTGGCGCCAGGCTCGGCGTTGGGCCGCACCGCCTTTGCCTCCTTGCCGGCTTCGGCACCTTGGGTCTCCGGCTTGGTCTTGGCTTCCGCCGCAGCTCGGCCGGCCGGCGCGTGGATCGCCGCCGACTGCTCGGCGCCCGGGCCGGCTGCCTTGGCCTGCACCGCGCCGGGGCCCTTGAAGTCGGCCGCCTTCGCGGTCGCGGCTACGGGCGGCTTGCCCTGATTGGCAGAGGCGCGCAGTTCCGGATTGGCCTTCGCCGCCTCGAAATGCTGGGTCTGCTCGGCGGTGCGTTTCTCGTGCGGCTCCCGCAGCGCCGCCTCTTCCGCGGCGGTCGGGCGCGCCTGGACGCCGCCCGGGCCGCTGAAGCCGACGCGCGGGCCGTTGTTATTCACTACAACCGTCTTGTTATAGACGTTGGTGATGCGGGTGTTGCTGATATTGGTCACGGACCGGTTATAGGCGATATGGTCCCCCTCCCAGCGGCCGCCTTCGAAGCCGACGCCGCCATAGCCGAAGCCGTAATCGATGCCGCCAAAGAAGCAGACATGCGGCACCCAATAGCCGGCATGGAAGCCATAGACGCCGCCTTCGAAGCCCCAATAAGGCGGGGTCCACAGCACGCCCACCCTCGGCGGGCGCACCCAGGTGCCCGGCACCCAGTAATAGCCCGCATCGCCATCGTAGGCCCAGTAGCCGGGGGTCCAGATATAGCCCTCAGCCGGTATCGGCGGCTGCTCATAGACCGGCAGCGGCGGCGGTGCGATCGGAACGGAAATGTCGATGCCGATGGCGACCTGGGCCGGGGCATCGAAGACCGGCACCGCCACGGCCAAGCCGAGGATGACCGGAATATAATAGGGAGACATACGCATGGTGATCTCCGTCAGTTTGGGCATCTGCCCGGTGTCGTTAATCACTTGAACCCGCGAGCGGCACGTTTTGGGCCATGCTTATTCATTAAATTGCTGTAAGGATCACCGACGGCACGACGGGAGGAAACGATGGGGATCGCGCTGGCGGCCTGACCTACCAGTTGAGCCGCAGCTGCGCCCCCACCCTGCGGCGGCGGATTGCCTCGGCACGCTCGGTAGGCGTATAGGCCGGCGTGTCGGCCGGCAGGTGCTTGCGGACGTCGGCCACGGGGACCTTGGTGACCACCGGATCGGGCGCGTCGCTGGGCTGGTTCCAGCGCAGCTGGATGATGCCCCAGGGATTGGCGGCCTTGTCGAGCCAGTTCTGCACGCCGGGATCGCGCGCCGAGATCACCGCGCGGAACATTCCGTCGGAATCGATCCGGGCCTGCGCCTCGTTCAGGCTCGACTGGCGGTTGTGCCAATCGACCGTGCTGAAGCGGTCGTCGGCCACCAGCATCGACCAATAGCGCCGCCGCTGGGGCAGCGCGGTTTCGACGATCAGCGCCTCGTCGTCGTCGATCTCATAGGCGCCGTCGTAATAGACCTGGTTGGGCAGCCCGCCGATGCTTTCGACCTTCTTCGAGCGGGTCAGCACATTGAGGCCGTGGTGATCGCGATACCAGCGGGCGAGGTCGATATCGAACCGCACCATGCCCTCGGCCCAGGCGGCGAGGTTGCCGATGCGGCGCTCGATCTCCGCCACTGTCGTCTCAGGCCCCGCGTCGAGCCGTTCGATGGCGACGCGGGCATCGGTCTCGGCGATCCAGTCGACCGCGCATTGGCGCAGCAGGAGCCTGACGGTCGTCGGCGCCAGCGGCCACCAGTCGCCGTCATAGCCTGCCGGCCGCTCGGCGCTCAGGATGGCGCTGAACCAGCCGCCCGGTCCCTTCTTCGGCTCATCCAAGTCGTTGACCGTCGGCTTGACGGAGGTGTTTCCCTCATGGCCCAGTATCTCATAAGACTGCTGGGCGATCTCGGCGAAGCGGGTGTTACCGCGATAGCCGGAGATGCGGTAGACGCCCTTCGGGTCCACGTCGGTGGTGCGATAGGTATAGTCGGGGCATGGGCCCCCCATGTTCATCGACAGGTTCCAGCACGGAGTCCATTGCGGCCGGCGCGGGTCCAACGCGATGTGCGAAAGATAGCCGTTCGCCACCGCCGAGAGGGCGAGGCGCAGCATGTCGCGCCGGTCGTCGGCGGACGGATCGGTCCGGCGCCAGCGCTCCATCAGCATGTCGCCGACAGGGGCCAGGCTTTCGAGCATTGTGCGCCATTCGGGCAGAGTCTGGGTCATGGGTGTGCTCCTCAGGCGGGCTTGATGCGGTCGGGATAGAGTTCGGCCAGCGCAGCGCGGATGCCGTCGCGCCAGAGCACACCGCAGGGCCCGGTGATTGCGAGGCGGCGATGATGGTCGGCGGCCGAGCCGCGCGAGGTGCCGGGTATGGCCGTGACCTCGAACTTCGGCTCGATCCCCAGCAGCCCGGCACCGTATTTCACCCATTCCTGCAGCGGGACATGCTCGTCGCCGGCAAAATTGACGATGGTCGCCGGGATGCCGGCCGCGTCCAGCAGCGGCTCGATATGGGCGAAGATGTCGTCGTCGTGGATCGGGCTATAGACGCACGGGTCCCAGCGCGTCTTGACCACGCCATTGGCCATCAGTGCCTGCAGCGAGAAGATCGGCAGGCCGCCGCGCGGGCCGTAGGAGGCGCCCATCCGCGCGATCACCGTCTTGATGCCGAATGAGCGCGCGCAGAAGCGGGCGACCGCCTCCTCCGAAATCTTCGCAACACTGTAGGTCGGCATGGAGGGCAACGAGATGTCGCCCAGCGGATCGTCCTCTTGGAAGGGATGCCACGGATCCTCATGCGCCTTGTAGACCGAGGTGGTCGACATCACGAGCGCAGCCTTTACGTTGCGGCAATGGGCCAGCAGCAGGCCGGTGCCCTCGGCATTGATGCGGATCGCGCGGTTGTAGTCGGGATCGAAGGTGACGGCGAGGTGCAGCAGATAGGTGAAATCGCGCGGCAGCTGGCTGAAGTCCGGATTTTCCAGGTCGAGGGTCAGCGTCCTGATGCCGGCGGCCTCGACCTCGCGGCGCTTTTCCGGATCGCTGAAGCGATCAATGCCCCAGACCTCGTTGCCCTCGGCCAGCCTCTTCGCCATCAGGAAGGCGATCTGCCCCGCCGGTCCGGTTATCAGGATTTTTCGCCCTTCGATCATCCTTACCCCCTGCTCCCGCACGCCACGCCGAAGGCGCGGATATAGAAATCGTAATCGGCGCGGATCGCGTCGGCCGACAGGCCGTATTCCCCCGCCGTGTAGCGATGCGTGCCGTGCGCGCCGCTGTGATTCTTTTCCAGCCAGCGTTCGAACGCGCCGCGCACCGCATCGGTCAGCGGCAGCCCAAGCCAGGCATAAATTCGTTCCAGCTCGACCATCGGGTGCTTGATGAACGCGGTGTGATGCACGTCGAGGAAGCGCTCCGGCCCCAGAAGCGCGCGCGCCGCCACCGCCTGCCGCATCCCGATCAGCAGATGATCGTGGATCTCCCGCCCGATCGTCTCCTTGCCGATCCGGTCGCGGACATAGGGCGGGTAGAGCGCGGCGACGAAGCTGGCATAGGAGGGCACCGACTTGCCGGGATCGCGGTGGGTGAAGATGAAGCGGATGTCGGGATAGGCCTCGACGATATGATCGAGGTGGAACTTGTGGTGCGGCGCCTTGAACAGCCAGCGATTGGGCGGGCGATGCGCCTGCAGCAGCCGGGCGGCGCGGGCGTGGTAATCGAAGGTCGCGTGCAGGTCGCTCGCGCGCCACCAGGCATGATAGCCATAGACCGGCCAGGTCATCTGCTGGGCATGGAATTCCAGCCCCAGCAGCTCGGTATCCTCCAAGGTCGCATCGGCGTCCCAGAGATGCATCGCCGCCTGCTCGGGCTGCGCCTCGAACATCTTCTCCAGCCACGCGAGATAGGCGACGCGGCGCGGATCGGTCGCCTCGTCCGCGATGCGCGGCGGCGGACATGGATCGTTCTGCTCCCATGGGCGCAGGGGGCGAAAGCGCGGGTCGAGCGACATCATGTTGCCGAGCGCGGTGGTGCCGGTGCGCGGCAGGCCGACGATCGAGACCGGGCTTTCGATCGGCGCGGTCTCGGCCCCGGGGTTGGCCTTGAACCAGGCCTCGATCCTGAGCCGGTTGACCAGGCGGCGAAGGATAAGATCGGTCGCCTTGGCGCGGTCCTCGGCATCGTAAGGGGCGTC
>CAZNNJ010000547.1:0-4471 GCA_964574305.1 uncultured Rhodospirillales bacterium
GGCGGCGGCTGAGACGCATGTTGTAGGCGTCCGAGCCGACCGTATCGGTATGGCCTGTCACCGTCAGCCGGGTAACCTTGGCGGGACCGGCATTGGCCGCCGCCTGGTCGACGATCGTCTTCGCCTGTGCCGTCAAATCCGACTTGTTGAAGTCGAAGAACACCAGATAGCTCCTGGGCGACGGCGCGACGGCCTGCGGCGCGGGCGCCGTATAGGGCGCGGCCGGGATTTCCGGCTCCGCGGACGAGCCGCCGAAGCGATATTTGAGCTGGAACCCCCATGTCCTTGGCTCGGCATAGGTGCTGGATTCGAAGCCGAGCTGGTCGTTAACGGTAAAGGCGCCCACGCGGTAGAGCCGGTCGGTGACGTTCTTCATAAAGAAGTCGATGTCGAACGGATAACCCAGCACGTCGTTCCAATCGACCCTGATATCCACAACGCCATAATGCGGCTCATGATAGCCAGGCTGATGGTCGGTAAGGAACGCGATGTCGAAAGAACTGGTCCAGTTCCAAGTGACCGCGGGCGTCACCTTGCCATAGCTGTCTGGGATGAAGGGCAGCGTATAGGCCCCGATCAGGCTGAATTTATGCTTGGGCACCGCCGGGAAGGTCGGGTCCAGGACGGGACCGGACGAAAACAGGGCACCGATTTCGTTATAGTGCGCGTAAGTATAGGCGTAGTTGAAGGTGAGATCGAAGCCAGGAAACAGCAGCCAGTCGCTTTCGAGCTCGAGGCCCGAGATGGTCGCCTTGCCGACGTTTTCGACCACTTGCGCCTGGCCGGTGCTCCCCGGCGGGTAATTGATGAAATTCGGAGCCTGATAGTTCTTGAGATAGCCGATGAACGCGTCGGCATTGGTCCGCGCCTTGATGTCGAACAGCTCCCACGTGGATTTCACGCCGGCTTCCATATCGACCAGAAATTCAGGGGCGTATTTCTTGGGTGGAATCAGGCTTTCCGTGTTGACGCCGCCCGAGATATAGCCGCGCCGCCCCGTGACATAGAGCAGCGTCTCGGGCGTCAGCGCATAATCGAGTGACACGATCCAGGTCCCGGCCTCGAACGATGCGCTGCCCGACTGTTGGCACGCCGGAGGCACCGCGAGGTTAAGGCACGTCACCCCCGGCGGGACGTGAAAGGCCGGGATCGCTTCGGGGTAAGTCGCGAAGACCGACCGGTGGTCCCAGTTGTAGCGGAACCCACCGGTCAGCTTCAGCCCTTCGAGCGGCGCATACAGGCCGCCCAGATCGTAGGTCTCCTGCGTATAAACCGCCTGGGTGCGGGCCACGTTGGCAGTGACGATGGGGTTAGACTCGAGGACGATGACCGATTCGTTCGTTTGCTGCAGGCCTACCGGATGCGTGTAGTTGAGATAGCCGCCGAGCTGCCAGGTCAGCTTTCCGTCCATTGCCCGACCTTGCATCTGCAACTCCTCGACAAAGTTCTCGAGATTGAAATTCTCGCCATTCTTCGTCGTGAACTCATAGCCGGGTATCGGCGCCTCGGACGAACGGGACAGGCTCAGCGCCCTTTGCCAGCCGAACAGGTTCTTGACCGTCACGTCGTCGTTGACGTCATAGGTGGCGATGTCGTCCAGCGTGAAGTGCTCGATCTTGGAGAGGGAGCTTGCCGGCGACTCGCCGGCCAGCCCGAGGAACGCACTGCGCAAGGGACCGAACCCTTCGCCGAATTGGCCGACGATCACACGGGGACCGAGAGCATTCTGCTTCGCAAGCAGATTTTCGACGAAATTGGGGCCAAGCCCGAACAGGCGCGCGTAATCGTCCCAGACATTGGCGAGCGTGAAGGCGCCGCCGCCGAACAGCCCCTTGTTGAAGGGCTTAACGTAATTCAGCACATAGCTGGTGCCGTTATTGTGGGAATAAATATTGTCGGCGACCAGGTAGTTTTCGAAGTTGTCGGTCGGTCGCCAAACGATCGACCCGCGAAAGGCCCAGTAATCCCGATTGTCCAGTTCCTGGCCGGATGCAAGATCCTTGGTGAATCCGTCTCGGACGACATGCGTACCAGAAAAGCGCGCCAGCAGAACGTCGTCGATGATCGGAACGTTGACCGCGGCTTCGACTTCCTTGTCGCCCAGATTGCCGAATATCAGCGAACCGTAGCCCTCGAACTGGTTCGTCGGCTTTTTCGGCTGGAACAGAATGGCGCCGCCGGTCGTGTTCTGGCCAAAGAGGGTGCCCTGCGGCCCTTTCAGCACCTGGACGTTTTCCAGATCGTAGAAATGGCCGGGACCGCCGCCGCCGTTGGCCGAGGGAAGGCCGAAATTGGGGAAGCCCAGGTACGGTATGGTGTTTAAATAGGAGACGACGCCCGGGCCGCCCGGCACGGCATATTGGCCGCGCATGGTGAAATACTGGGTGTCGCGCCCGGTCGAGGCATAGCTGTTGAACGCGGGAACAATGGCTTGGAGGTCGGTGACGTCCTGGATGCGCTGCTGTTCGAGCTTTCCCGCGCTGACGGCCTGGACCGAAAGCGGCACGGTCTGCAGTTTCTCTTCCCGGCGGCGAGCGGTGACGACGACTTCCTGAAGCCCGGTCCCGGCCGCGGGCTGATCGGTTTGCGCCTGAGCGGGCCGTGGATCGCCCAGAGCCATCAGGCTGACCCCTGCCGCCAGAATCGCTATCGCCCGCATCGCCATGATCCCTCCCCCAAACACATTCGTATTTCTTGCCTTCGACCCCCGTTGTGAGACACAATCGGAGGCCCTGGCATTTGGATTCAGGCGAGACGAAGATTGAATATACTGTGTGTTCGCCCGCCGAATATTGTTCAGTAACTATGTCTTGGCGTCATGCTGACCAGTGTCTCACGACGCTGCTCACACCGATCACCGACTGAGAACACGGAAACCGACAACTTCTATTTGCTAGCAATGTCCAATCGGAGCGACAATGACGGGCGCTTTTCCAGCGAGGCGGGTTTTTACAAACGGACATACAATTTGACGTCCGTCGGGCAGGAAGTTCCGGCCGACATCGCCGCGCCCGGAAGCGGGAGCCCCGACGCCAGGTCGAGCGCAGGAGACGCCGCGATCGTCCCATATTCGCTGATCGCGGGAATCGATCTGTCGCCCTTGCGCTTCGAACTGATCAGGCACGACTGGCCCCCCGAATTCGAGGCGACCTTCAATTCCGCGAACGCGGTTCTGGCTTATACCCGGGTCAATACCGACCGGATACTCGACCACAGCGTTTACTTCGACATGGGAGCCTCCCGGTCTCCCCGTTGCCGGGCCGGCGAAATCACGCTGAGGCCGCCCGGCATCCCGTTGCGCGTCTTCGGCGAGCATGACGCGCTCAGCGGCACATCGCTCTACTGCACCCTGGAGCCGGACTATTTCGTCACCAGATCGGGTCTGTCCGACTGGGGCGACGACCGGTTGCGGAACTGCATGAACATCCGCTCGGTGCCGATCGCGGCGATCATGAAGCGGATAACGTCGGAGCTGCTCCAGCCGGGCTTCGGGCGCCATCGGCGATGCGTCGCTGAACAGCGCCTCAATCCGCTGCAGCAGCCGCTCTGCCGGTTCGGTCTGGTAAAGCTGGAGCATTTTTCCGGCAAGTTGATGCCCGAGCCTCACCGCCAGTTCCGCCAGCCCCCCTTCGATCGCATGCCCGGCCAGCAGCTCCAGGTGGTGATCCTCCGCCCGCGGCTCCGCTTCGAGCAGCGCGGCGATGCGCGCATGCAGCCGGCGTTTTTTCACCGCCAGCATGCCGTCGAGCAGGGCGGCGCGGGCCGCCTCCTGGATGAAGCGGAAGGTGTCCGAGACCCCTTCCGCCAGGATCCCGTGCCGCACCGCCTGTTCAGCCGTCCCGAGCAGCGCATCTTCGTCCCGGCCGGAGAGCCCCAGCCACCAGGAAAAATGAAACTCCCGCCCGATCAATGCCGCGCTGCGCAGCGCCTCCAGCGAATCGGGCTCGAATTCCGCGAGCCGCTGCTGCAGCGCGGCCAGCAGCGAGTCAGGCAGCGGAACGGCCCCGGCGTCGTGGGTGTCCACGGAACGCATCCAGCCCTCGAAATCCCAGCCGCTCTCGCCGGTCTGCGGTGAACGCTGAGAGCGCAGCCTGCCGTCGGTGACCAGCGCATTCAGGGTCTCCGTGAGAAAGAATGGATTGCCGCCGGTGAGACTGTGCAGCCGTTGCGCGAACCCTTCGGGCGGCTCGCAGGAAATGCCCAACAGCGCCTGGATCAGGCGGGCGGACTCCGCCGATGACAGCGGCTCCAGGGTCAGCCTCAGGAGATGCGGCGCGCGCAGGTGCGCCAGCGTCCGGGCGAGGCCGGGTGAGACGCTGGCCGGATCATTCCGGTAGGTCGCCAGAACCAGCAGACGGGGGGATGTCCCCGACGCGGACCCGGTGAAATTGGCGATCAGGTGGGACGCGAGTTCGAGCGACCATGGATCGGCGAACTGCAGATCCTCGAGCAACAGCGCGATGCGGCGCTC
>CAZNNJ010000548.1:0-4469 GCA_964574305.1 uncultured Rhodospirillales bacterium
GGACGGTGTGGATTACCCGCCCTTCGCGCAAGGTGACGTACATGCTGTCGGTCGAGGCATCGTAGAGTACAGGGGAAGCAGGCATCATGGCTGAAAATCTCGATCGAGCATCGCGTTGTGAACTGTCTCACCATCCTCAAGCGTGACTACGCGGAGCCAATGCCCCAATTCTGAAATATATCCCCACCGGCGAATGCGACCGCTAGGTTCTCGCTCTTTCGAAAAGGAGCATTGAGAACAGATGTTATCATGATTGTATCAATCATGCGACGGTCAGGCCGAGCCATGACAGAGAGGGCGAAATAGCGTGTACGCCAGAAAGGCGGAGGCGCAAGTCGATCAGGCTCAGCCACCCTCAACCTTCAATGCCGGAAGTGCCGGATCCCCGTGAACACCATCGCCAGCCCGCGCTCGTCGGCGGCGGCGATCACCTCGGCGTCGCGCATCGAGCCGCCCGGCTGGATCACGGCGGTGGCGCCGGCGGCGGCGGCGGCGAGCAGGCCGTCGGCGAAGGGGAAGAAGGCATCGGAAGCGACGACCGAGCCCACCGTCAGCGGCTGCTCCAGCTTGGCGGCCGCCGCGGCCTCACCCGCCTTCCAGGCGGCGATGCGGCTCGAATCGACGCGGCTCATCTGGCCGGCGCCGATGCCGACGGTCGCGCGGTCCTTGGCGTAGACGATGGCATTCGACTTCACATGCTTGGCGACGCGGAAGGCGAAGATCATGTCAGACAGCTCGGTATTGGTCGGCGACCGCTTGGTCACGACCTTGAGCCCGTCCAGCGACACCCGGCCGGTGTCGCGCGACTGCAGCAGGAAGCCGCCGGCGATGGCCTTGACGATCAGGCCGGGTTCGGCCGGGTCGGGCAGGGCGTCCGTCGCCAGCACCCGCAGGTTCTTCTTGCCGGCCAGCACAGCCAGCGCCGCCTCGGAAATCCGGGGCGCGACGATCACCTCGGCGAACAGCTTCGAGATTTCCTCGGCCGTCTCGGCGTCCAGCTCCTGGTTCACGGCGATGATGCCGCCGAAGGCGCTGACCGGGTCGCAGGCCAGCGCGCGGGCATAGGCGGCCTTGATCGACACGCCCTCGGCCACGCCGCAGGGATTGGCATGCTTGATGATGGCCACGGCAGGCCGCTCGAATTCGGCAACCAGCTCCAGCGCCGCGTCGGCGTCGGCCAGGTTGTTGTAGCTGAGCTCCTTGCCCTGAAGCTGGCGCGCAGTGGCGACGCCCGGCCGGGTCGAGCCGTCGCGATAGAGCGCGGCCTCCTGGTGCGGGTTCTCGCCATAGCGCATGCGCTGCTGCAGCGTGCCGGCCAGCGCAAAGCGCTCCGGCAGGGTCTCGCCCTGCTGCTTGGCGAACCAAGCGGAAATGGCGGCGTCGTAAGCGGCGGTGCGGGCATAGGCCTTGCCGGCCAGCCGCCGGCGGGTCGCCAGCGTGGTCGCGCCCTGATGCAGCACCAGCTCGGCCATCACCGTCTCGTAATCGGCGGCGTCGGTCACCACGGTGACGAAATCATGGTTCTTGGCGGCTGAGCGGATCATCGCCGGCCCGCCGATGTCGATATTCTCGACGCAGTCCGCGAACGGTTTGCCGGCCGCGACGGTCGCCTCGAACGGGTAAAGATTGACCACCACCAGGTCGATCGGCGGGATGTCGTGCTCACGCATCGCCTGGGCATGGTCGTCGCGGCGGCCCAATATGCCGCCATGGACCCTGGGGTGCAGCGTCTTGACCCGCCCGTCCATGATCTCGGGAAAGCCGGTATGGGCCGACACTTCGGTCACCTCGATCCCGGCATCCTTCAGCGCCTTGTAAGTGCCGCCGGTCGAGAGCAGCGCGACATTCTTCTCGCGCAGCGCGCGGGCAAAGGGGATCAGCCCGGTCTTGTCCGAGACGGACAGGAGGGCGCGGGTAATCGTGACGGTATCGATCATCATCAGGTCCTAGGCAGTCGGCGCAGGGCGCTTCTCTCGGCGGAATGCCCACCGGACGATGCTGTCTCCGCTGCCCACGGTCTGGCCCAAGATCACCAAGACATTGGTGCGCCGGGCCGAACCGGAGCCGAAGAAGACGCTGTCGTCCAGGGTTATGGCGTCGGAATCGGAATGGAATCGCCAGCCGGTGCCGTCGCCAAGCCGTAAAAGGGCCGCTCGGCCGCTTTCTGTCAAGGAGACTTGGACCTCGGGGTGCAGATGGAAGCGGATGGCGAAGCGCTGCGGCGTATTGCCGGTCAGCGTATCCTCGCCGCGCAGATTCTCGCCGCTGTCGGTCAGGAACAGACGGCGGCGGTGGGCGAGGCCCAGATTGGCGTAGCCGTTATGGCTGACCTCGACCAGCGAGCCCTCGGCCGCATCCTCGCGCCGCGCCTCGACGGTCGGCCATTTGCGCCGCACGCCGCCGCCGGGCAGAAGCTCGATCTGGTTGGTGTCGGCGACCGTCAGCGTCGAATGCGCCGCCGTGGCGGCCAGCGCCGCGCGCCAGGGGCCGACGCCGGGATAGGCGCCGCAATTGACGATGAAGCGCTCGCGCCCGACCGACATCTCAAAGCTGGCGATGCCGGCATGGGTGTGGCGGTCGAGCTTGGGCGGGGCCGGCGCACCGCTGTCGACGATCACCACGGTGCGGCCCAGCGACATGCGGTCGAACCCGGCCTGTGGCGCCCGCTTCAGCGGTTTGCCGCGCGCATCGGCCTGGGTCAGGATCGTATCCATGGTCACGGCCTCACCCTGCAGGCTGCCGTTGAACAGGGCGAGCGCGCCGTCGCCGTGACGGAAGAAGCGCAGCGCCGGGGTCATCCGGTCGATCGTGTGCTGAAGCTCTTCCGGCATGGCCAGGCGTGCCGTCTTATAGAGCGCGCGGATGTCGATCAGCGCCGCCAGCACGGTGGCGTGGACGGTCGGGTTGCGCTCGACATGGCAGCCGTCGGCCAGCACCTGCTTGGGCAGCTCGCGCAGCAGCAGCTTCTCGGCCAGCGCCACCCGCATCTCGCCGGCCTCCAGGCAGACGCCGCTGGCCAACAGGCCCTTGATCGCGATCAGCAGCGGCGCCCCGGCCAGCTCGCCGGGCAGGATCCGTGCCAGCCCCTTGGCCTGGCGGGCCATCGAGGCGAACAGCCGGGCGCGAAAGCCGTCATCGGCACTGGCGCAGAAGAAATCGTGGAACGCGATCCAGTTGGCGATGCGGGCGCCCATCACATCGGCGCGGAAGGCGAGCTCGCCGCGGCGCGGCTTGCGGTCCAGCCAGTCGCTGGTCAGGGTCCGCGCATGGCGCCGGGCCGCGTCGCCGCCGACCGCGCGCAGGTCGCGCAGCCACTCGAAACTGTGCATGGCGGCCAGCCAAGGCTCATGCGCCGGCGTGTTCCAGGCCGATCCGGTGATGGTGACGGTCTCCCCGGCCAGCGCCACGATATTGGTCAGCATGGTGCGGCCGCGCTGGGCATCGCCCGGCCAGGGGTTGGGCGGGACGAGGAGGAGGGCGGAGGGGGCGGCAGCCTTAAGCGGGCCGGGCAGGCGGAAGGCCCTGATGGCGCGGCCCAGCCCGGCTTCGCTTACCCCCGTCACCCGCGCAGATCCGTGATCGCTTGCGCGTAGAAATTGGGGCCGCGCCCGAACACGGCCGTGCCGGCGACCAGCACATCGGCGCCGGCGGCGACGATGCCCGGCGCGGTGTCGTGGGCGATCCCGCCATCGACCTCCAGGTCGATCGGATGCGACTGCTTGTCGATCATCTCCCGCACCTTGGCGACCTTGGAATGCAGCGGGATGAATTTCTGCCCGCCGAAGCCCGGATTGACCGTCATGATCAGCACCAGGTCGATCATGTCCATGACATATTCCAGCCCGTCCACCGGGGTGGATGGGTTCAGCGCCACGCCCGCCTTCTTGCCCAGCGACTTGATGTGCTGGAGCGAGCGGTGCAGGTGCGGTCCGGCCTCCTCATGGATGGTGATGATGTCCGCCCCGGCCTCGGCGAAGAGCGGGATGAAGAAATCGACCGGCGTGATCATCAGATGCACGTCGAAGACCTTGGCCGAATGAGGGCGCAGCGCCTTCACCACGGCGGGGCCGATGGTGAGGTTGGGCACGTAATGCCCGTCCATCACATCGACATGGATATAGTCGGCCCCCGCTTCGTCGACGGCATGGACAGCCTCGCCCAAAGCGGCGAAATCGGCGGAGAGAATCGAAGGAGCGACGCGGACGGATTGTTGCACGAGAGACTCCTATCAATTAGGCGGAATGCCCGCAATCAAATCGGACCTTTTACCCATCATTCTTTGCGAACGAGACGGGCCGCGAAGAAACCATCCATGCCCCCTTGCTCGCCCCAATGACAGGGCAAAGTGCGGACATCGCCGTCTTTTGAGAGCGCTTCGTTCAATCCGCCGATTTCCGAGGCCTCGACCGACTGCCGCCCCATCTGCCGATGACCCTCCCACAGGCGGGCCACCCTTCTCCCGCCTTCCC
>CAZNNJ010000549.1:0-4454 GCA_964574305.1 uncultured Rhodospirillales bacterium
GGCGGAGGTACAAAGTGGTGGATCGGGTCATCAAGGGTGGAAGCGTTGTCGACGCAACCCGCCGGGGCGCGCGAACCGCCGACGTCGGCATCGAGAACGGCCGGATCGTCGAGGTCGGCCAGGTCGGAACGCCGGCGCGGCGTGAGATCGACGCCGACGGTCTGCTGGTGACCCCCGGCTGGATCGATATCCATACCCACTATGACGGTCAGGCGACCTGGGACCCGCATCTCGACCCGTCATTCAGCTCAGGCGTCACCACCGCGATCGTCGGCAATTGCGGCGTCGGCTTTGCCCCGGTCACCCGCGGGATGGAGGAGAGGCTGATCGACCTCATGGAAGGGGTCGAGGAGATTCCGGGCGCCGCGCTGCGCGCCGGGCTGCGCTGGAACTGGAGCAGCTTCACCGAATATCTCGACGTGCTGGATGCGATGCCGCGTGCCTTCGATGTCGGCGCGCTGCTCCCGCACGGGCCGCTACGGCTGTGGGCGATGGGCGACAAGGCCGACAGCGACAAATGCGCGGCCGGCGACGCGCTGGAGGTGATGGTCGATGCGGTCGACGCGGCGATGCGGGCCGGCGCCTTCGGCCTGGCGACCTCGCGGACCCCGATGCATCGCACCGCAACGGGCAGGATGACGCCCGACTTCCGTGTCGAAACGCCAGAGCTGAAGGCGCTGGCGGCGTCGGTCGCGCGGCATGGCGGCATCATGGAATTCGCCCCGGACGGATCGGTAGGCGAGGGGCTCGACGCGCTCAAGCGCGAAGTCGGGATCTACGAGGAAATCCTGGCCGAGACTGGCGTGAACCTCCATCTGCTCCTGTTCCAGGCCGAACCCTATCCGGAATATTTCAGCGAGCAGCTCGCCTGGCTGCGGCGCCTCGACGGGGCGCATAGCCGGGTGACGGCGCAGATGAGCGGCCGCTGCTCCGGCGCCCTTCTGAGCTTCTTCGGCGGCCACCCGTTCCTCGACAGGCCGACGATGAACGAGATCCAGAAGCTGCCGATCGAGCACTGGTTGGCCGAGCTTGCCAAGCCCGAGGTCAAGGCGCGCCTGCTGACCGAGCGCAATGCCTCCGGCACGTTCGGCGAATTTCTCAATTCCTACTGGCACAGGCTGTATGACCTGGGGCCCGAGCGCGACTACGAGCCTGAGGCGTCGAAAAGCATCGCGGTCCTGGCCGAACAGATGGGGCGGACGCCGGCCGACCTCGCCTATGACCTGCTGCTGGAACACAGCCATTTCCCGCGCGTGTACGCGGCGATCACCAACTACGCCGGCGGCTCGCTGGATACGGTACGGGCGGCGTTGATGGAGCCATCGGTGGTCCTGGGCGTGTCGGATGCCGGCGCGCATCTTCTGTCGGTCTGCGACGGTTCGATCCACAGCTTCATGCTGACCCATTGGACCCGCGACCGTAAACGCGGGCCGAAGCTGGGTGTCGAGCAGGCCGTCCATCTCATGACCGAAAAGACGGCGCGGTCGATCGGCCTTCACGATCGCGGTGTGATCGCTCCGGGCATGAAGGCCGACCTCAATATCATCGATGCCGGGGCGCTCACTTTGCAGGCCCCGCGCTTCTTCCATGACCTGCCGACCGGTGCGCGGCGGATCATGCAGAACGTCACCGGCTATCGCGCGACGATCGTGGCGGGCGTCCCGACGCGGGAGAATGATGTGCCGACTGGCGAGCTTCCAGGCGGGCTCGTGCGCTTCGCGCCTCAGTCGCGATGACCAAAAGCGCCTGGCCGTTCATCCCGCCATCGACGCGGCCTTCAGGATGGCGTCCTGCGTCCCTTTTGAAAGCCCGGTGGTCCAGCCGCCATCGGCGACGAGCGCATGGCCGTTGACATAAGAGGCGTCGTCGCTGGCGAGGAAATGGATCACGGCGGCGATCTCCCGCGGACTCGCCGCGCGGCCAAGCGGCGCCAGGGACGCGGTCATGACGTGGAGAAGTTCCGGAGCGACCGATGTCGTCATTGGCGTCACTGTCGCGCCCGGGCAGACGCAATTCACGCGGATATTCCGCGGCCCCAGCTCCAGGGCGGCCCCTTGAGTGGCGGCGACGACCGCGGCCTTGGTCATCGAGTAGGCAATATTCGCGTATGCCGCGTTATAGGCCGATATCGAGGCTGTGTTCACGATCGCGCCGCCCGGTTTCATCCTCGCCGCAGCCTCCATGATGCCGAAAAGGACCCCCAGGGAGTTGATTTTCCACATCCGCTCGACGGTTTCTTCGCGTATCTGCCCGATTTCCGAGTAGCCCGCGATGCCTGCGCTGTTCACCAGGATGTCCAGTCGCCCATATTTCTCGACGGTGAAATCCAGACATTGAGAAATCTCTCCTCGGCTGGCGACGTCAGCCAGGAGGAATTCATCCACGATGCCCTCCGTGGGCGGAGGCTTGATATCGACGCCGATCACTCGGGCGCCGGCCTCACGGAATCGTGACGCTGTGGCGGCGCCGATGCCTGACGATGCGCCGGTGACGACCGCGACTTTGCTCGAAAGATCGAACATGGTCTCTCCTTCAATGTTTTTGACGGTGGTTGGATGCAGCCATCTCGAACATCAGCAGGGCGTTGCCGGGCATGCGTCCGGTCATTCCGTAGCCTGAGGACATCAGCAGCGTTCCATGATAGGCGAGCGGGCCGGCACCGCCGCCCATCGAGCCGCCATGCGCCGTCCCGCCGCCCAGTGTCGGGAAATCCTGCGCGGTGTCGAAGCGCCACAGCACCGTTCCGTCGTGCAGGTCATGGATCCTTAGCCAGCCGTCATTGCCGCCGGCGATGACGAGATCGCCCGCGATCGTGACCGCCTGCCCATTCCCCGGCGCGCAGCCCTGCCGGCCCAGGCATTTATTCTCGGCATCGGGCGCCTTCCAGCGATAGGCGCCGGTCTTCAGGTCCAGGGCAAAGAGGCCGGGATGAGCCGGCTCATCGTATTTGCGCCCGTCATCGACATCGCCCACCGGCACGACGACGGTATCGTCGGCAACCGCCATGCCGAACAGGATGCCGCCGAGGGCGCCGCCCCGGCCCACCTTGGTCTGCCAGATCGGCGCTCCGTCGTCGGGGGCGATGGCGTAGACCATGCCGGATTTCTGCCCGACCACCAGATAGTCCCGGCCGTCGGATGCATGGGCCAGGATGGTGGCGGCGCCGATGTCGAAATCGGGACCGCTTTTGTCGGGGCATTGCACGCGGTCGGGGACCGAGCAGCCGACGTTCCAGGCATCACCTGCCATCATCTGACGCGTCCAGACGATACTGCCGGTCGCCAAGTCGATGGCGACCACGGAGTCGCTGGTCGTGGTGGCCGGGGTGGAATAATTGTCACCGGTGCCGACATAGAGCCGGCCGCGCTTCTCGTCGATCGTCGGGCTGTTCCATATCGGCGCGCCCGAAGGGCCGAACCGCTTCGTCCCAGCGGAATTGACGCCCTGCTCATTCGGCGGGTCGGTCATGAAGGTCCGCCACAGCAGCATGCCGGTGCGGCCGTCATAGGCTGCCACCGCGCCGCGGAACGTGCAGCACTGATAATGCGGATCGATCATCCCCTCCTCGTCGGAGGAAACCGAAACATAAAGGCGGCCCTGATAGAGCGTCGGCGCTGCGGTGATCGTCGCATTGGGATGCTGCTCGGGCTTGTCCTGCCAGGCCAGCTCGCCGCTTTTGGCTTTGAGCGCATAGATGTTGCCGAGCAGGTCGCCGAAATAGACGAGGGGATCGGCGTTCTTGTCGCCGGCGGTCCAAGGCGACACCACCACGCCGCTGCGGGCCTCCGAGGCTGCCCGGAACACCCAGCGGACGCAGCCGGTCCGGCGATCCAGCGCATAGACGTTCCCGTTCTGGCTGCCGACATAGACGGCGCCGCCGGCGAGGGCGGGTTCGGAGCGGACGCGGATCGCGTCCGGCAGGGAAACGGCCCATTTGAGGCGAAGCTCGTCCAGCCGATGCCGGTCGAGCCCGGCGGCGGCCGGAATGGAACGCGCGTTGTTCGCCGTCAGCCCCCATCCGGGAAAGGCCGGCGGCTCTTCGGCGTCGAATTTCGCCGCCGCGCCGACGCAGCGCGGCGGTTCAGCCATGTCGGACCGGCTGGTGACCGGCTTGCCGGTCAGATATTCGGCGATCGACACCCTGTCCTGATCGCTGAGCTGGCTGCCCTGGGCGCGCATGGCCCCATCGCTGAGCGCGTGGACAATCGAGGACGGCGACATCAGCGCGAGCACCAAGCGCGGCGGGGCGCGGTCGATCGCATGCTCGTGGCACGCCGCGCAATTCTGCTGGAAGATCATAGACGTCGCGCGCGGCGTCGACCGCGGCCTGGATGTCGTTGGCCGAGATATCGGCGGTGCCCAGAACGCCGGCCAATGTCTCGCCGTCGCCGACCGCAAGCGTCAGGCGTGTCGGTGCTGCCTGCGCGGTGCTGGCCGCCTGCGGCAGCTCCGAA
>CAZNNJ010000550.1:0-4453 GCA_964574305.1 uncultured Rhodospirillales bacterium
CGTTACACTCCGCCACGAGGTCAGGCTTCGTCTGCGGCGACAGCGCCGCCATCTGGGCCGAGATGCCCTTCAGCCGCGCGATATCCGCGGCGCTTCGCCGCTCCGCCGCCAGCCGGGCCAGCCGCTCCTCCAGCACGATGCGCAGGTCGAACAGCTCGGCAATCTCGTCGCGGTCGAGCGACATGACCGCATAGCCCCGGCGCGGCAGCAGCACGACGAGCCCTTCGGCCTCCAGGCGGGACAAGGCCTCGCGCAGCGGCGCGCGGCTGGCGCCGAGGCGCTGGGCCAGCTCCTCCTGCCGCAGCATCTGGCCGGGCACAAGCTGGCCGGTGACGATGGCGGCCTTGATCTGCCTCTGGATGGTCTCCGGAAGCGGGAGCTGATGGATCGGTTCGATGCGCATGACCTGCTCTTGACGATTTTATACAATCTACAATAATAGCTGTGATCGCGCCGGGCAAGGACCGACTTCTGGATGCTTGAGATCAAATCGACCACGTTCGAGGGCTTGCCGGTGACCTACTGGGAAGGCGGCGTGGGCGATCCGCTGCTGATGCTCCACGGCTCGGGGCCCGGCGCCTCGACCGAGGGCAATTGGCGGCTGGTGCTGGACCGGCTGGCCGAGGATTTCCACGTCATCGCCCCCGACCTGATCGGCTTCGGCCGCAGCGGCCGCAAGCTGGCCCCGCCCTATTTCGACATGCCGCTCTGGCAACGGCAGGCGCGCTTCATGCTGGACATGTTCGGCGACCAGCCGGTGAACGTGATCGGCCATTCCCTGTCCGGACCGATCGCGCTGCGCACCGCTGCCGCCGACCGCCGCGTGCGGGCCGTAATGACGACCGGCTCGCTGGGCGTGCCCTTCCCGGTCAACGAAGCAACCGAACGGACCTGGACCTTCCCCGCCACACGCGAGGCGATCCGCGCCGCCGGCGAGACGCTGGTCTATCGCCGCGAGTTGATCGACGACACCTATATCGATGGCCGGGTGCGCATCCTGCATGACGGGCTCTACGGCGATTATTTCTCATCGATGTTCGCCGGGCCGAAGCATGTCTTCATCGAGGCGGCAGTGCTGAGCGATGCCGAGGTCGCCGCGCTGACCTGCCCGGTCCTGCTGGTTCACGGCAAGAACGATAATCCGGTGCCGTGGGTGGAGGCCGCCGTCCTGCTGGCCGAACGCATTCCGCAGGCCGAGCTGATCCTGATCGATCGCTGCGGCCACTCGCCGGCACTGGAATATCCCGACCGGTTCGTCGCCCTCGTCCAAAGCTTCTTCCGATAACGCCCAGCCCAGAAAGAGCACCCGATGTCAGAGGTCACCTATCTCAATCCCGAAAGCGCTCCTCCGGCTCAGGGTCTCTATTCCCACGCGGCGCATGTGAGCGGTGACAGCCTGATCTTCATCGCCGGACAGCTGGCGGTGGCGCCGGACGGCAGCGTCGCCGGCAAGGGCGACTTCACGGTGCAGTTCAAGACCGTGTTCGACAATCTGCGCATGCTGGTCGAGGCCTTCGGCGCCCAGTCCAAGGACATCGTGAAGTTCACGACCTTCCTGGTCCATTCGCAGGACATCGACACCTTCATGAAGCTGCGGGCCGAATATTTCCCGGCCTGGTTCGGCGCCCCGCCCTACCCGCCGAACACGCTGCTGATCGTCCACCGGCTGGTGAAGGAAGACTTCCTGATCGAGGTCGAGGCGGTGCTGTCCGCCAAGAAGCCGTAAGGAGCCGACGATGGCGGAAATCGTCGGCGGCGTCTGCGTGTCCCATGCACCAGGCTGGCTCGGCTGGCCCGACGCGCCGCCGGCCGAGCAGCGCGCCAGCATCGCCGGCTTCACGCAGGAGATCGTCGATTACCTGGACGAGATCCGCCCCGACGTCATCGTCGCCATCCTCGACGACCATTTCGAGAATCTCTACCGCAACCTGATGCCGACCTTCGCCATCGGCATCGCCGACGCCCATGCCGGCCCGGCCGATTACTGGCTGGAGGCGCTGGGGCTGAAAGAGAAGCTGAGTATTCCCAGCGATCCAGAACTGGCGAATGAGCTGCTGGCGGACATGCTGGCGAGCGGCTTCGACATTACCCGGATGGGGCCGATCGAATACGGCAACAACCTGATCGTGCCCTGGCATTTCATATGCCCGGAGAACGACCTGCCGGTGGTGCCGATCTTCATCAACGTCTTTTCCCCGCCCCTGCCCTCGGTGGCCCGCGCCTACACGCTGGGCGAGGCTCTGGCCAAGGCAGTGCGTGCGAGCAAGTCGGACAAGCGGGTCGCCTTCGTCGCCACCGGCGGCCTGTCGCACTGGCCGCCCTTCTGGATGGAGCAGTTCGAGGATAGCGATCCGTTCCTGGACCGCATGCGCCGCTTCCAGACCGAGGGACGGCCGATCCTGGAGGCCGATCCCAAGCTGATGGTCGATCTCGCGGCTTACGAGATCGAGATGGCACGCACCGCCAACCGGCCGCTGGTCAATGCCGAATGGGACCGCGAGTTTCTGGCTGCGCTGGGCCGCGGCGATATCGAAGCCATCAAGGCCTACTCCTATGACGAGGTCGAGCGCGAAGGCGGCCACGGCGGACATGAGATCCTGAACTGGGCCGCGGTGATGGGCGCCATGGGCGGACGCCCGGCCAGGATCGTCGGCTATGAGCCGGTGACCGAATGGATCTGCGGCATGGCCTACGCGACCTATCCCAACCTGGCTTGAGGAGATCACGATGGACATACGATCGATCGAGAATGTCGAGCCCGAGGGCAACCATCAGGATACGGCACCGACCTGGTGGCTCGTCGCACCGGGCTCGATGAAGAACAGCACCCAAGGCGGCCACCTGGAGCACGTCGCCGAATTCACAGTGAAGGCAGGCGGCCGCATCCATTCCCACCGCCATCCCACCCACGAATTCTATTACGTGATCGAGGGCACGGGCGAGATGACGATCGGCGGTGAGACGCGGCCGATCAAGGTCGGCGATCTCGTCCGCATCCCGCCGGACGAATTCCACAGCCTGTACGCATCGGACCCCGTGGCCGGAATGCGCTGCCTCGCCTTCGCCGTCGGCACGCCCGGCGCCGGCGCCATCGACTACATCAGCGAATAGGAATCCCGAGCCCATGAGCGACATCGACGCCATCCTGGAGCGCCTGGACGTGCTCGAATCCGAGTCCGCGATCCGCAAGCTGCAATGCGCCTATATGGAGGCCTGCGACGAGCATATCGGCTATCCGATCGGCGCGCTGTTCGCGCCCGACGGCGTCTGGGAAGGCATGGGCCGCTTCGCCAGCGGCTTCGGCGCCACGGTCGGCCGCGAGGCGGTCGCCCAGCAGTTCGAAGACGACAAGGACCGCCAGCCCTTCGCCGCCCACTACCTGACCAACGAGCAGATCTGGGTCGAGGGCGATACCGCCAAGGCGAAGTTTATGTTCTACGAACCGGCGGTGCACCGTCAGGCCGGCGCGATCCTGATCGCCGGCCGCTATGAGAACGACTATGTCCGCATCGACGGCAAGTGGTTCATCAAGCACATACGCTGCTTCGATATTTTCGTCAGCACCTACAGGGACGGGTGGGACGGCTTCCCCTGCATCGAGACCGGCTGGCTGCCGGAGGAGTGACCGTGGATTTCGCGGCCCACGACCACGCAGGACGCCATTATGCGACCGGCCGTCACAGGACTGGCCGCCCTGGCATGCAGCTTGCTTATCTCCAGCCCATGACACTGCATCCTATCGAGCGCCCACGAATGCTCAAGACAACTATCGGCCGCTTCGGCGGCGCCTCTGTAGCGGCCGGTCTCGCTCTCGCCGCCGCACCGGCGTTCGCCGGCGGCAGCATCAGCATGTTGGTCTGGGAGGCCTATGCCCAGAAGGCGCTGTTCGAGCCCTTCACCGCCGAGACCGGCTGCAAGGTCAACGCGACCTATGCCGGCTCCAACGACGAAATGGCGGCCAAGGTGATGTCCGGTACATCGGGTTCGATCGACCTGATCTCACCCTCCAACGATGTGACCCAGCTTCTGATCAAGTCGGGCAAGGTCGCGCCGCTGGATATGAGCAAGCTGCCGCATGTCGCCGAGTTCTATCCCAACTTCCGGTCACCGAACTGGCTGATGAGCGATGGGAAACAGTACGGCGTGTCATATGCCTACGGCTTCGACACGTTCATGCTGATGAAAAATGCACTGCCGGAAACCCCGACCTCGCTCAAGGTCATGTGGGACCCCAGGCTGGCCGGCAAGCTGGTGATGAACGACGATCCAGAATCGATGTATGAGGTCGCCCGCTATCTGGGCATCAAGGACGTCTACAACATGTCCGACGCGGAGCTGGACAAGGCCTCCGCCGAGACGATCAAGATGAAGCCCAACATCATCAAATTCTGGTCCAACGTGTCGGAAGCCGCCGAGATGTTCCAGACCGGCCCCGCCCTCGCCGACAACCCGG
>CAZNNJ010000551.1:0-4452 GCA_964574305.1 uncultured Rhodospirillales bacterium
CTAGGGACTACCTCTGCAGGGTATGTTCATGATCTCGCCCAGCGCGTTGCCGATCTCGACTTCCATGCCCTTCAGCGGGCCGCTGGCGTCGCGATATTCGAACGGCGGGTAAGCCCCTTCGGTGCCGATGCGCAACCCGCCCTGGGCCAGGGCCGGGCCGCTGAGGAGCGCGTAAGCGGCAAGCACAATCGCGAAGCCAACCGACACCCGGATCCGGTGAAACAACTGGATCATGAAAGGTCCTCTATAGAACTGGGTCATTCCTGCCCGCGCCGGAACCGCTCGACGGCCCCCTCGGCAATCGCTTCGTCCATTTCCTCAAATGTCGGCGGCAGGGCTCGGCTGCTTTGAAGCATACCGCGCAACGAGGAAACCGGAATCTTCGGCAGGCGCATGATCGAGCCGTCGGGGTTCCGGAAAATCTTGAAATCTTTATCCGCCATGTCGTCTCCTCACCGGGTCGAGGACAGGAACTGCCGCAGGCGGCCCGACTGCGGGTTGCCGAAGATCGCGGCCGGCGGCCCCTCCTCCTCGACCTTGCCTTTGTGCAGGAACTGGATGTGGGTGGCGACGTCGCGGGCGAAGCCCATTTCGTGGGTCACCAGCACCATCGTGCGCCCCTCCTCCGCCAGGTCGCGGATCACTTTCAGCACCTCGCCGACCAGCTCGGGGTCCAGCGCCGAGGTCGGCTCGTCGAACAGCATGATGTCGGGTTCCATCGCCAGCGCGCGGGCGATCGCCACGCGCTGCTGCTGGCCGCCCGAGAGCTGAGCGGGATAATCGCCCCGCTTGTCGGCGACGCCCACCTTGGCCAGCATTGCCTCGGCCCGCTCGGCCGCGCTCTTGCGGTCCAGTTTCAGCACATGCATCGGCGCCAGGGTCACATTCTGCAGCACGCTCATATGCGCCCACAGGTTGAACTGCTGGAACACCATCGCCACGCGGCGGCGGATGCGCTGGACCTGGCGGCGGTCGGCCGGCACGGTGACGCCGTTCCTGCGCACCATGCGGATCAGCTCGCCCTCGATCCAGATCTCGCCGCTGTCGGGCGTTTCCAGCATGTTCATGCAGCGCAGGAAGGTGCTTTTGCCCGAGCCGCTGCTGCCCAGGATGGCGACGACGTCATGGTCGTGCGCGGTCAGCGAAACACCGGCCAGAACCTCCAGGGCGCCGAAGCTCTTGGTCAGCCCTTCGATGCGGATGGCGGGGTATGGCGTGGATTCGGACATGGTTGCGCGAAGCTATCGCAAATGGTGCGATCCGCCACTAGGGCCTTTTGACCGAGCGCACGAACCGTACGGAGTTACACGTATATGACAAAAAGGCAATTTTTTGGTAAGTTGAAGAAAATTAGATGAAAAGCGCATGCAGGTTTTTTCGCTGACGGGCCCCTGATCGATGCGGAATTTTCGCCCAATCGCCACCGCAGCCGCACTCAGCGTCGGGCTGCTGACGGGGGCTCATGGCTTTGCCGGGACCGACGCCCAGCAGCAGACGCCAGCCTCGTCGGGCGACCAGTCGGCCCCGTATAACGGCGATCCCCTGACCGGCGACCAGTTGAGCAAGGAATATCGGAATCTCTCGCCCCAGGCCCGCGCGGCGCTGGCGAAGCAGCTGAAATCCAAGGGTCTCGACGGGCTGAGCAAGATGTCGGAGTCCGACGCCCGTACCGCCTTCGCCAACCTGCCGCCCGACGTCAAGGCGCAGATCCAGGCAAAATGGGATTCGCTCAGCGATGAACAGCGGATCGCGCTCAAGAAGATGGGGTCCGCCGCGGTCAAGGAGCTCGTCGCCACCCAGATGAAGGAGATGATGAAGCAATCGGTGGACCCGGTGACGAAGCCGGTCCGGCAGGTTGCCGAGAAGGCGAAGACGATCCTGCAGAAGGGCCGCGACTATGTGCAGGGCCTGATCGCCAGGCTGAAGGCCCAGTCCAGCCCGCCGCCGGAAGGCCAGGGCACAAACTAGCCGCCTTCATCCTCCGCCAGCGGCGCCGGGCCGCCCTTGACCGACAGCTTGTCGACCCGCCGCCCGGCCATGCTCAGCACCGCAAACGTGTAATCGGCATAGGTGACAGTGTCGCCGACCTTGGGCAGCCGCCCGAGCGCGGTCAAAATGAAGCCGCCGACGGTCGTCACCTCGTCCTCTCCCGGCAGCGCCTGCAGCCCGAGGCGAATCTTGAAATCCTCGATCGCCACCAGCCCGTCGACGATCAGGCCGCCCTCCGGGTCCTCGACGATGGCCGGCTTCTCCCGCCGGCCGGCCTCGGGCAGCTCGCCGACGATCGCCTCCAGCACGTCGGTCAAGGTCACGACCCCCTCGACCCCGCCATATTCGTCGACCACCAGCGCCATGCGCGAGCCGGAATCGCGCAGGATTTCGAGGCTCTGCAGCACCGGGATCGCATCGTAGACCGCCGGCATGCTGGTCACGGATTCGCCGAGCCTGAGCGGCTCGCCGCGCAGCATATGGGCCAGCAGGTCGCGGATATGGACGACGCCGACGATATGCTCGACGCTGCGCCCGACGGGGATACGGGTATGGCGGCTTTCGGCGACGACCTTGGCGATCTCGTCCCGATCGGCGTTGAGATCGATCCACACCATGTCGGCGCGCGGCGTCATGATCGAGCGGACCGGACGGTCGGCGAAGCGCAGCACCCGCCCCACCATCGCGCCCTCGGACGGGTGGAACACGCCCGATTCCGTCCCCTCGGCTATCAGGGTACGGACCTCCTGCTCGCTGACCTTCTCGGCCTCGATCCGGTTCATGCCGATCAGCCGCAGCACCAGCCGCGTCGTCAGGTCGAGAAGCGCCACCGCCGGCAGCACGATGTTCGAGACGACCGCGAACGGCCGGGCCGAGGCGACCGCGATCGCCTCGGCCCGGCGGAGCGCGATCTGCTTGGGCACCAGCTCGCCGATGATCAGCGAGAAGAAGGTCGTGATGGTGACGCCGAGCAC
Organism: uncultured Rhodospirillales bacterium; assembly: GCA_964574305.1. Taxonomy (GTDB): domain Bacteria; phylum Pseudomonadota; class Alphaproteobacteria; order BOG-932; family Roseiterribacteraceae; genus BOG-932. The sequence goes on from CAZNNJ010000551.1 coordinate 2,964, forward strand.
GAAGGCAATGCCGGCATCCAGCGCGGGCGAAATCCAGGTGACGTGGCGCAGCACCAGGGCGATCGGCGCGCTGACCGCGGTGGTCGACAGCGCGCCCATGACGATACGGATCACGGTGACGCCGGTCTGCACGGTCGAGAGGAACCGTCCGGGATCGCGCTTCAGCCGAAGCGCCGTCTTGGCTCCCTTGCTGCCGGCCTCGGCGCGCGCCTCGAGCCGGACCGGCCGCGAGGCGACGATCGCCATCTCGGCCATGGCGAAAACGCCGTTCGCGGCGAACAGCAGCAATATGATGACCAGATCCATCAATACCCGGGGGCCAAACTGGGCCCTTCCTTCAAAACAATGGCGGCGGATGCGGCCCGGCCGTGCCGAGCCTCAAAGGCGCTGGTGAGTCCCGTCGCAGAAAGGGGCCTTGGAGCTGGCCTTGCAGCCGCAGAAATAGAGGGTCTTTTCCGCCTCGGCGGTGAATTTCATCGGCGCGAGGCCCGTGCCCTTGTGCGAGCCGTCGCAGAAAGGCTGGGTCTGGCTCCGCCCACAGGCGCACCAGAAATAGGTCTTCCCGGCCTCGACCGCGATCGGATAGGGGGCTTTCTGGGCTACGACCGGCTCGGTCATCGGGAAACCTTTCTTGCTGACATTATGAGGGCACATCATAACACCGGCCGCGCCAAGGTCTTGCCTTTTCTTCAACGTTTTCTGCCTGCATAAAGCCCCCATGCCCGAGCTTCCCGAAGTCGAAACCGTCGCGCGCGGCCTCGCCGCCACACTGGAAGACCACGCGATCGTCAAGGTCCAGCAGAACCGCGCCAATCTGCGCATTCCTTTCCCGCAGGGTCTGGTCAAGCGGCTGGAAGGCCGCCGCGTGGTCCATATCGGGCGCCGGGCCAAGTACCTGCTGCTGAGCCTGGATGACGGGCAGATCCTGGTCGTCCATCTCGGCATGTCTGGGCGCTTCGTCATCCGGCACGACCCGTCCCTGCCGCTCGAGGCGCACGACCATCTGGTGCTGACGGCGGATGACGGGGTGGTCTATGTGCTGAACGACCCGCGCCGCTTCGGCCTGGTCGAGATGGTGGCGGCCGACCGGCTGGACGAGCACCGGCTGTTCGCCGGGCTGGGGCCGGAGCCGCTGGGCAACGCATTCAACGGCAAGTCGCTGGCCAAGGCCTTCGCCGGCAAGAAGACGCCGGTCAAGGCGGCGCTGCTCGACCAGCGCGTGGTCGCCGGGCTGGGCAATATCTATGTCTGCGAGGCGCTGTTCCGCTCCGGCATCAGCCCACTTCGCCTGGCCGGCACGGTAAAGGGCGCCAAGGCGGAGCTGCTGGTCCAGTCGATCCGCCAGGTGCTGGACCTCGCCATCGCCGCCGGCGGCTCGTCCTTGCGGGATTTCGTCCATCACGACGGCGAGCTCGGCTATTTCCAGCACAGCTTCACCGTCTATGGCCGGGAGGGCCGCGAATGCCCCGGCTGCAGCTGCGACATCGCC
>CAZNNJ010000552.1:0-4447 GCA_964574305.1 uncultured Rhodospirillales bacterium
TGTGCGGCGACGGCACCAACGACGCCCCGGCGCTGGCCCAGGCCGATGTCGGCGTCGCCATGAACACCGGCACCCAGGCGGCCAAGGAGGCCGGCAACCTGATCGACCTGGACAGCGACCCGACCAAGCTGATCGAGGTCGTGCTGGTCGGCAAGCAACTGCTGATCAGCCGCGGTTCGCTGACCACCTTCTCCATCGCCAACGACGTGGCGAAATATTTCGCCATCATCCCGGCGATGTTCATCGGCGTCTATCCGCAGCTCCAGGCGCTGAATATCATGCGGCTGGGCAGCCCGCAGAGCGCGATCCTGTCGGCGATCATCTTCAATGCCCTGATCATCATCGCGCTGATCCCGCTCGCCTTGCGGGGGGTGAATTACAAGCCGTCCAGCGCCTCGGCGCTGCTCAGGCGCAACCTGATGGTGTTCGGGCTTGGCGGGATCGCGGTGCCGTTCATCGGCATCAAGGCGATCGACCTGCTGATCAACGCGCTGGGGATTATCTGATGGCCTCCGCGCTCCGCATGGCGATTTCGATGCTGGTGCTGATGACCGTGGTGCTCGGCGTCGCCTATCCCCTCGCCATCACTGGCGTCGCCCAACTGCTCTTCCCGCGCCAGGCCAATGGCAGCCTGGTCAGCCAGGGCGGCACGGTCGTGGGCTCGAGCCTGCTCGGCCAGTATTTCTCGCGGCCCGAATATTTCCACCCGCGCCCCTCGGCTGCCCGCGCCCCGGACGGCGGCGGGCCGGGCTACGACCCGCTGAATTCCGGCGGCACCAACCTGGCGCCGTCCAGCCAAAAGCTGGTCGACGCGGTCGGGGCCGCCGTCCAGGCCAACCAGCCGGACAATCCCGACATGGCGGTTCCGGGCGACCTGGTCACCGCCTCGGCCAGCGGACTCGACCCCGACATCACCCCGGCCGCGGCGGAATTCCAGGTGCCGCGCGTCGCCAAGGCTCGCGGAATCCCTGAGGACAAGGTCAGGGCGTTGGTGAAACAAGCCACAAAGGGACGAACATTGGGCTTGCTCGGAGAACCACGGGTCAATGTATTGAAACTGAATATTTTATTGGATTCATCCACAGAAAAGTGACCTTCGTCACAGAATTTTCATATCTCCACGGCTTGATCTACGGCGTCTCATAGTGCAGGCTAAGTAAACCACAGATTCAAACTGTAAGGATGAACCTGTTGTACACAAGGACTCTACTCGCCGCCCTGACGGTGAGCGCCCTCGTCACTTCTCCCATGAATTCGGTCCGCGCCAACGCCTGCGATGCCAAGCAGGATCTGCCGCGCGATACCATGACCGCCAGCTGGTACGGCAAGGAACATCACGGCCGCCGCACGTCGAGCGGCGAGGTGTTCGACGAGAAGAAGCTGACGGCGGCCCATTCCTCCCTGCCGCTCAACACGGTCGTCGAGGTCACCAATCTGGCGAACGGCAAGAAGGTGCAGGTCAAGGTCAACGACCGCGGCATGCCCAACAGCGGCGAGATCGACCTGTCTCTGGCCGCGGCCAAGGCGCTTGGAATGGTCGAATGCGGATTGGCGCTGGTCGTGCTATCGGTAGTGCCGAGTCCGGCGAAGGGGAAGTAAGCAACCGCTCATCGGACTGTCTGTCCGTATCTAACGAGCGAGCTTTCCATGAAATTGCTGGGTCAGGGTCTCCACTGGGACGAGGTTAAGGTCGGGGATCAGTTCAAGACCTTCGGGCGGACGATCACAGAAGCCGACATCGTCAACTTCATCAACTGCACCGGCTTCCTCGAAGTCCTGTTCACCGACGCCGAGTTCCGCGCCGAGCATTCCGCCATCGCCGGCCGCGTGGTCCCCGCCGCCCTGGTCTATTCGGTCGCCGAGGGCATGCTGATGGTCGGGCTGATCCAGGGCGTCGGCCTCGCCTTCCTCAATATGGAGCTGGACGTCAAAGGCCCTGTCGTGGCCGGCGACACCGTCCATGTCGAGGTGACGGTCACCGAAGTCCGCCCCACCAGCAAGGGCCGCGGCCTGGTCCGCACCCGCAACGAGATCAAGAACCAGCGCGGCGAAACGGTGATCGTCTACACCCCGCTGCGCCTGGTCAAAGGCAGCAAGCCGGCCGAGTAGGCGGGGATCTGCCTAGCGATAAGCACTGAGCAACGCCATATTGGCCGTATGGATCAGACACGCCCTTACCGAAGTCATTTCGACCGCTTGCCTTGGTGGCTAGCGGTGCCCTGCTTTTTCATCGGTATGGCGGCTCCCGACCCGGAAATGATTTTTCTTGGCTTCCGCCGCCTGCTGAGGGCGTGTTCGAAATGACCAAGAAGCGAGCAGACGTTAGGTTTCAAGCCTCTTCGGCCAAAGGTTCGTAGAACGCGGCGTCGAAACCGGCCGCCCGGCGTGCCGCGTCGTTAAACGGCCGTTTCAACAAGGCGCGATAGTGGCGGCGCACCATTTCGTGCCATTCCGCGATCGGCGTACGGCCGCGCTGGCGACAGACCTGTTCGAACCAGCGCCGGCCGATCTCCACATGGCCGATCTCGTCGCGATAGACGATCCGCAGCACATCGGCGCTTGCGTGGTCGCCGGCCCGGCTCAGGCTTTCGATCATCGGCAAGGTGACATCGAGCCCCCGCGCCTCCAGCACCATCGGCACGACGGCGAGGCGGGCCAGCAGATCGTGCGCGGTCTTCTCCGCCGCCTCCCACAGCCCGTCATGGGCTGGCAGGTCGCCGTAAGCCGCGCCATATTCGGCGAGGCGCGCGGCAAGCAGGCCATGATGTGTGGCCTCCTCGTCGGCGACGCGCACCCAATCGTCATAAAAGCTGGCCCCGGGCGGCTCGAACCGGACAATCAGGTCCCATGCAAGATCGACGGCGTTGAGCTCGATATGAGCGACGGCATGGAGCAGCGCGATGCGGCTGCCCTCGGTGCCGCCTTTCCGGCGCCGCGGCATGTCGCGCGGCGGCAGCAATTGCGGACGAATAGGCCTGGCCGGCCGGTCGGGCGGCGTTATCCGGTCCCCGACCGGCAGGGTGCCGGACGCCCAAGCCGCGGCAACGGCATGGCTGAGCGCGATCTTCCCCGCGGGATCAGCACAGTGGAGGATGCCGACCGCGCCCTCGATCAGGCTTCCAAATGTCATTCGTTCGGTTTCGCCGGATTGCATGGTCTCTCCGTGCAGGCTGTAGCCGCGCCTGAAGCCCAATGTCCAGGCGTGGCAAGCTGCGGCGTTCCTTCCGATTGCCGCAATTACGTCTTCCTTCTATGCTGTAAACGTCTGAAAGAACTCCGCAAATTGTCTGGAATTATGTGGGGTCGCCGGGAGCTGTTTATGGTCAGGAAGTTAGTGGCGCTGCCTTCCCTTGCGGCATGTCTGATAGCGATGGCCGCGTTCGCCGACCCGCCCAAGCCCGAAGCGCCAGATGTGCTGGTCGTCGGCGATTCCCAGGCCCAGGGCGTGGCCGGGGCGCTGATGCGGCGTTATCTGCGCAGCAAGGACTTTCATGTCATCGACAAGAGCAAGATCGGCACCGGCCTCACCTCCAAATCCACCTATGACTGGGACGCGGTGGTCGCCGAGCTGGCGACGACCGAGCATGCCAGGGTGGCGGTGGTGATGTTCGGCGCCAACGATCGGCCGCCGGTCAGGATCAAGGGCGTTGTCGATCCCGCTTTGTCGGACAAGTTCGGCAAAACCTATGGCGCCCGGGTCGAGAAGATCGTCAAATCGCTGCGCGACGCCAAGATCGATGTCGTCTGGCTGGGCGACCCGGTGGTGAAGGATGCGGACTATACCGCCGACATGCAGATGCTGAACCAGGTGATGGAGCCGGCGGCCGAGAAGGAAGGCGCCCAGTGGGTCTCGCTGTGGGACCTGGGCGTCGATCCGGACGGCAGCTACGACGCTTTCGGCAAGGCGCTCGACGGGCAGACGAAGCGGCTGCGCGCCGATGATGGCGTTCATTTCACGCCTAGCGGCTATGACCTGATCGCCGCCCGGCTCGACCCGATCCTGAAGACCCTCACCGGCGGCCCTGCCCCGACCGCACCGGCCGGCGCCAAGGCCTCCGCCGACGCACCATCCGTCGTCCAGCCCGCCGCAGCGATCACGCAATGACGTTCAGGTCTTTCTTGGCCGGGCCGGCCTGGGCGGTGCTCGTCTGCACCGTCACCGCCTGCTCCCCCGGAGGGATCAAGCAGTCGAGCGGCGCTCCGCGCCCGGTAGTAGGCGCCCCGGCCGATGGTTTCGATCCGTCAGGCATCGTCATGGTCGCGGCCCGCACCAAGCCGAAACATGTGCCGCTCGCCAAGCCGGCGGTGCCGGACCTGACCGCGCGCGAGCGCACGCTGGCGCCGTTCTTCACCCAACTCAAGGCGCTGCAGGACGGGACGCGGAAAGAGCCGTTGACCATTCTGCAGATCGGCGATAGCCACACAGAGGCTGACCATTTCTCCGGCC
>CAZNNJ010000553.1:0-4429 GCA_964574305.1 uncultured Rhodospirillales bacterium
AGCTTGCAGTGGGCGAGCGCCGGGTCGGTGGCGGAGACCGCCTGGATATGGAACGCCCTGAGTTCCGCCACCACCGCCGACTGCCGGGCGTCGGTGTATCTGGAGGCACCACCGCTTTCGACAGTAACGGCGTCACCCTCACGGATGCTGTTGCGGGTCATGAAATCCGCCAACCCGGCCGCCTGGGCCGAGGTCAGGGCCTTCGCATGGGAAACGAAATGGATGTCGTGATCGAAGGTGGCGAGCTCAACCCGGGTCAGCTTGGGCGCGACCTGCACGGCGGGCGGCGCCGGGGCGGCGAGCTCCTGGTTCTCGCAGCCGGCGACGAGCAGGAGGCCGCCGGCGATAAGCGCACGCGCTGCGACGGACCGATTGCGCATCAGCATGACCGCCCTCAATTCAGGACGAAGCCGGCGGGACCGACAAGACCGTTGACGGCCGCGGGAGCGGGCGCCGGCCCGGTGGTGGAAACAGCCGGCGGGACGGCGCCCGAGGCCTGGACCTGGGTCTGCCGTGTGGTGCGGCCGTTGCGGTAGATGTCGGCGTCGGTCGGCAGCGCATAGCCGTCGAGCGGCGTCGCCAGCGGGGTCGAGGACGGCCGCACGAGATAGGGGGTGACGATGATCACCAGCTCGCTTTCATTGTGCTGGAACTGGGTCGAGCGGAACAGCGGCCCCAGCACCGGCAGGTCGCCCAGGCCCGGCACCTTGTTGATCGTGTCGCTGTTGTTGTTCTGCAGCAGCCCGCCGATGGCGAAGCTCTGCCCGGAATTGAGCTCGATCGAGGTTTCGGCGCGGCGGGTGGTGATGCCCGGGATGTTGGTGCCGCTGATCTGGACCGCGCCGGTGTTGCTGAGCTCGCTCACCTCAGGGCGGACGCGCATGGAGATGCGGCCGTCGCCCAGCACCACGGGGGTGAAGGCCAGCGACACGCCGTACTGCTTGAACTCGACCGTCGTCTGGCCCAGCGAGCCGCCCGGGATGATGATCGGGAACTCGCCGCCGGCCAGGAAGCTGGCGGTCTCGCCCGACATCGCCGTCAGGTTCGGCTCGGCCAGGATGGTGACCAGCCCGTTCTGGTCGAGCGCGTCGATGACCGTGTCGACCAGGTTGCGGCTGTTGTTGAAGCCGAGGGAGAAGCTGTCGGTCTTGGTGCCGCCCAGGCCGGCATTGCGCGTGATATCGCCGATCGAAAGCCCGTCCTTGGTATAGACCGAGGTCGGCGCGATCGGCGCCAGGATCGGCGAACCAGCTCCGCTGCTACCGCTGTTGCTGGGAAGCGCCACGACCGGGTTTCCTGTCGCCAGGCCGAACATGAAACTGCCGGGCCGGCTGACCAGGTCCCAGTTGAAGCCCAGCTCCTTGGTGACGGTGCGCGCAACCTCGGCGATGCGGACCCGCAGATTCACCTGATAGGGGCGGTCGACGGTCACCCGGTCGACCAGCTGCTTGTCGTCGGAGACGAAGGCGCCGGCCAGATGCTTGACCTCCTCGGCCGCCGAGGCGGAGGCGACATTGCCGGTCAGCACCAGGGATTTGTCGACGGTGGAGACATGGACGCCGCTGCCGGGCTGAAGCTTGGTGAGCGCGGCCTGGAGCGGCCCGACATTGCGCGACACGCTGACCGGGCGGCTCAGCAGCACCTTCTGGTCGGCGTCGACGGCATAGAGCGAGGTGTCCCCCGGCTCCTTGCCGAAGAGATAGATCAGCTTGGGCGACTTGACCTGAACGTCGGCGATCGTGGGATCGGCAACGAAGACGGTATCGGCCGGGCGGTCGAGGCTGATCAGCACGCCCTTGCTGACATCGACGGCAATCGGGGCGCCCGACGGCCGGATCAATTCCTGGGCGGCGGCCGGCGAAGATACGACGCCGAGAATCAGCAGAAGCGCCGTCAACGGAGCCATGGCGGCCCGCAGCGTCGTCATCAGAACCCTCCCACAAGGCCCGCGCCAGCGGTGTTGCGCATGGCCGTGGCGGCGTCCGCTATCCCCTTGGCGCTATTGGCACCATTATTCATCGAAACGGCTGCCGGGCCAAGGCCGCCGATCGCGGTGGTCACTCCGCCCCCTTCGCCGCCCTTGCCGTTGCCGCGCAGAATGGTCACCGAGGCGACCCCGCCCGGCCCACGGTCGGGGCGCTTCAGCAGCGGGCTGACATCGCTGTCCCAGGTGTGGGTGGGCCCGTCGGCCGTCAGCTTGGCGGCATCCTTGTCAGGCTCGCTGGCGCTGCGCAGGACCAGCGACAGGTTGCCGATCAGCTTGGCGACCTCGATCGCCTCGGCCTGCTTCGGCGTCACCTCGAAGGTGGCGGTCTTGCCCGAGATCGGCTTCTTGTCCTGGTCGTTGACGGTCTGGTCGATGGCGACGACGCGGATGTCGGTCAGCACCGTTTCGCCCACCGTGCGGGCCGGGGCGTTGGGATCGCGCATGTCGGGGATCTGGTGCGACAGCAGCAGGTCGACCCGGTCGCCCGGCAGGATCAGCCCCGCCCCGTCGGCGCTGGTGTTGAGCGGCACCGTCGCCGCGCGCATGCCCGGCGCCAGCACGGCCGCCAGGAAGCCGCGCTCGCCCGGATGGATCACCCGGCCGGTGCCGATCGGCTCGCCCTGGGCGATACGCTGGCGCACGACCGCGCCGGCCAGCGAATGGGCGTCGTCATGGTCCTTGCGCAGATAGGCGTCGCTCAGCCGGTCGTCGGGCCAACTCTGCCAGATCATGTCCTCGTCCTGCAGCAGGGCGCCGGACGGGATGTCGTGGGCGGCGACCAGGACATAGGCGGTGGTCGAAGGCCGCTGTTCGGCCTGCTGCATGACATGCTCGCGCGCGGCGGACAGCTGGTGGCGGGCGAAAGTCGCGGTGATCAGCCCCATGGCGAGGGCGACGACAGCGAAGACGGCGGTGCGGAGCTTCACTTAAGCCGCCAGCATCTGGATGCCGGCATAGAAGGCGCCGGCGGCGATAGCGACACCATAGGGCAGCTTCGGCGCCGCCACGGTGGTGTCGGGAACGATGACCCCGGCAATGCCGGTCGAACGGTAGCGGCGGATATACTGGACCGCCAATGCCATCAGGCCCAGCGCGCCGCCGGCCAGCGCCATGACCAGCAGCAGCTGCGGGGTCAGCGCCGCGCCGGCCCACAGCGAGGCGGCGGCGAGGAACTTCACGTCGCCGCCGCCGACCAGGCCGCACAGGAACAGGCTGAGCCCGGCGGCGAACACCAGGGCGGCGACGGCCAGCGCCATCAGCCAGCCGACCGGCACCGGGCTCGCCAGCACATGCAGCGGATAGAGCGCCAGCAGCGCCAGGCTGATCGTGTTGGGGATGCGGAATTCCCTGATGTCGTTCAGCGCCGCCGCGATGGTCAGCGCGAAGAAGCAGAACATCAGGAACTGGTGGAGCATCGGATTGGCGAACATGGGCGTGTCTCCGCGGCGGCCGGCGTCACAGGTCGGTGTTTACGTTGGTGAAGATGCCGGTCAGGCTGGTGCCCAACGTGGTGACGGCGCCGACGATGGCGACGGCGATAAAGGCGGCGATCATCGCGTATTCGATGGCGGTAGCGCCGTGCTCGTCCTTGAGAATGCTCTGTGCGCGCTTCGTCATGGCGGGTCTATCCTCGTTCTGGGCCTCGCTCGGGAACGTCGGCTTGGAACATGTCCCGCCTGGCGTGGCCAACCTAGCGTGGATAGAAAAGCATCCCGCTGTTAAATCAGTGTTATTCGGGCCCGACCAGGTGGAATCGCCCGGCCCCAAACAGCAAACTACCCGCCCGGCAGCCTGCGGCGGGTAATTCTGCCGGGAGAGGCGGGGATACTGCTCCGCCCCTCCGTACTCTTTTTTTGCGCCAAGCAGCTGGCGCCGGGTCGCCCCGGAAGCCGTTGCGGCTTAGAGGTCGCTGTTGACCTTGCCGAACATGGTGGTCAGGCCGCCACCCAGGGTGGTCAGCGCGCCGACGATGGCGACGGCGACCAGGGCCGCGATCAGGCCATACTCGATCGCCGTGGCGCCGCTCTCGTCCTTCAGAAACTTCTTCGCGATGTTCGTCATAGTGGATCCCTCATTCGGATGCTGCGGGCTCACCATGAACCCGCATCGCATGAGCCGATAAAAACAGGTTAATGTTAAAATGTTGTTAGATTTTTTATCCGGAATTTTTTTATCTTAGAATTTTCTTTGATGAAGATTCTAGACTGCACAGAAAACAGCAATAATCCGGCGCGACCGGGTCGCGGCGGATTATTCTGCGCAGGGCGGCGAGGCGGGTTTTCCCACCCCGCTGCCCCGTCAACCCGGACGGGCGGAGGGCGCGTCCCGGCCGAATTTCGGTTTACAGGTCGCTGTTTACGGTACCGAACATGGTGGTCAGGCCGCCGCCCAGGGTGGTCAGCGCGCCGACGATGGCGACGGCGACCAGGGCCGCGATCAGGC
>CAZNNJ010000554.1:0-4428 GCA_964574305.1 uncultured Rhodospirillales bacterium
CCCCCCGAATTGGCAGATCGGGCGCGGGTGGCGTAATATCGGGAATCCGCGTCAGGCGGACCAGGAGGGTATCGAATGGGCCTAGCGCTCAACCAAGTCGTCAAAGTCGGCTCCTACGTCGTCAAGCAGCAGCTCAAGGGCGTGAAGCGCTATCCGCTGGTGCTGATGCTGGAGCCGCTGTTCAAGTGCAATCTGGCCTGTTCCGGCTGCGGCAAGATCGACTATCCGGATCCGATCCTGAACCAGCGCCTGTCGCCGGCCCAGTGCCTCGAGGCGGTCGACGAATGCGGCGCGCCAGTGGTTTCCATCGCCGGCGGCGAGCCGCTGCTGCACAAGGAAATGCCGGAGATCGTACGCGGCATCATCGCCCGCAAGAAGTTCGTCATCCTGTGCACCAACGCGCTGCTGCTCGACAAGCGGATGGATGAGTACGAGCCCAACCCGTACTTCACCTGGGACATCCATCTCGACGGCGACAAGGAGATGCATGACGCCGCGGTGGACCAGAAGGGCGTCTATGACCGGGCGGTCAAGGTGCTGAAGAAGGCGAAGGAACGCGGCTTCCGCGTCTGCATCAACACCACGCTCTTCAACAACGCCGATCCCGAGCGCGTCGCCAAGTTCTTCGACGACGTCACCGCGATGGGCATCGACGGCATCATGACCTCGCCGGGCTATGCCTATGAGCGCGCGCCCGACCAGGCCCATTTCCTGAACCGCACCACGACCAAGAACCTGTTCCGCGACATTCTGCGCCGGGGCAAGGGCAAGAAGTGGATGCTGGGCCATTCGCCTTTGTTCATGGACTTCCTGGCCGGCAACCAGACCTACAAATGCACGCCCTGGGGCAACCCGACGCGCAATTATTTCGGCTGGCAGAGGCCCTGCTACCTGATCGGCGAGGGCTATGCCTCGTCCTTCAAGGAACTGATGGAGACGACCGACTGGGATGCCTACGGCGTCGGCAATTACGAAAAATGCGCCGACTGCATGGTCCATTCCGGCTTCGAGGCGACCGCCGTGCTGGATTCCGTCAAGCACCCGCTGAAGGTCGCGGTCGCGGCGATCCGCGGTCCCCGCACCGAGGGCCCGATGGCGCCGGATATCTCTCTGGAGAACCAGCGCCCGGCCGAATACGTCTTCTCCGATCACGTCAAGCAGGCGATGGAACGCCTGCGCCACGCACCGAAGGTCACAACCTCGGTCGCGACCGCCGGGGCCGAGGACGGAGAATTCGCGGAGAGCGCGGAGTAGGTTCGTTGCATAGGGTGGACTGAGCGGAGCGGAGCGATACCCACCATCCAATGCCCTGACGGTGGGCTTCGCTGTGCTCAGCCCACCCTACAAGGCGACGGTTTGCCTTAGCCGGCCCGCGACAGTTTATGCCCGGCCCAGCGTAGGCGCTTCAGCGCCACGCGGGTCTGGTTCCCCGTGCCGATCAGCGCCGGGATCTGTCCCGGATTCCTCAGGATCGACCCGAATACCGCCAGCAGGTTCGGCTGGCCCTTCTCGTCCAGCGGCAGCAGGGCCGCCGGCGGCAGGCCATGGGTCGCCGGGTCCGCGATGGCGCGGATGGCGATGAAGGGGATGCCGGCTTCCATCGCCACGCGCGCCACCGGGCCGCTTTCCATGTCGACCGCCAGCGCGCCAGTGCGCTGGCGGATCGCGCGCTTTTCCTTGGGGCTGGTGACGATCTCCCAGCTGCCATAGATCGGGCCAACATGCGCCCGGATCATCGTGGCGCAGGACGACACCGCAGGATAGCGGTCGAAGTCGGTGATCACCTCATCGGCGACCACCAGCGAGCCGGGACGCAGTTTGGAGGACAGGCCGCCGGCGATGCCGAAGCTCATCAGCGTCGTGGCGCCGGTCTGGATCAGGGCAAGCGCCTGGTTGGCGGCGATGTCGGGTCGACCGCCGGAACACAGGATATTCGGGCTCAGACGGTGGGCCGATTTCGCTTCCGCTGCGATCCCGACGACAATTCCGATCTGAGTGGCGATAGGGCTGAAGTCGTTCAAATTCCCCAGGCGACCTGCTTGCTGTTGCCCCGCATCAGGTTGCGATAGCGCGACACCGCCCAGACCGGGAAGAACTGGCGGTAGCCGTGATAGCGCAGATAGAAGACACGGGGGAAACCGACCGCGGTATAGCTGGGCTCATCCCAGGTGCCCTCAGCCGTCTGGGTGCGGGCCAGGAATTCGATGCCGCGCGCCACCGCCGGATGCTCGACCTCACCGGCCGCCATCAGGCCCAGGACAGCCCAGGCGGTCTGCGACGCGGTGGAGACGACCTTGGGGCTCTTGTCGGCGCCGGCGTAATAGGATTCGCCACCTTCGCCCCAGCCGCCATCCTCGCGCTGGTCGGCCAGCAGCCATTCGACCGCCTTGCGGACCATCGGGTCGGAATTGTCGATGCCGACGGAATTGATGGCGTTGAGCGCCGACCAGGTGCCGTAGATGTAGTTGGTGCCCCAGCGGCCGAACCAGGAACCGTCCTTCTCCTGCTCGCGGCGCAGATAGTCGATCGCGCGGGCGACCACCGGATCGTCCTTGGTGCGGCCGAGCTGGGCCAGCATGCCGATGCAGCGCGCCGTCACCTCGACCGTCGGCGGGTCGAGCAATGCGCCGTGATCGGCGAACGGGATGTGGTTCAGGTAATAGTGCTCGTTATCGACCTCGAACGCGGCCCAGCCGCCGTTCTGGCTCTGCATGCCCTCGACCCATTCAGTCGCGCGCTGGATGGCGTGCTCGTATTGCGGGTCCTTGGCACGGTCGAGCGCCATCGCCACGACGGCGGTGTCGTCCAGATCGGGATAGTGGGCGTTCTCATACTGGAAGGCCCATCCGCCGGGGCGCAGGTCCGGCCGGCGGGCGACCCAGTCGCCCTTTACATCGAGGATCTGCTTGGTCTTGAGCCATTCCAGCCCGCGCTGTGCCTTGGCGACGGCCTCGGGCTCGCCGCTTTCCAGCAGGGCGTGGCAGGCAAGGCCGGTATCCCAGATCGGGGAGACGCAGGGCTGGGCATAGAACCGCCCATCCTTGTCGCCGGCCAGCAGCTTCTCGATCGAATATTTGGCGATAGTGAGGTTGGGATCGTCCTTGGGATAGCCCAGGCACTCATACATCATCACCGAATTGGCCATGGCGGGATAGATCGCGCCAAGCCCGTCCTCGCCGTTCAGCCGCTCGGTGACCCAATCCACCGCTAGCTTGGTCGCGCGGCGGCGGGTGCTCTTGGGGATGAAGCGTTCGCCGACGCGCAGCACCTTATCCAGCCCGCGGAAGAACTTGGCCCAACCGCTACGGTCGGTCGAGGGGTGCCAGTTCCGGACGTCCTCGGGACGCTCCTTGAACAGCTCCTGGACGTCGGTCTTCAGGATCGGCTTCGGCTTCACAGCCATCAGCACCAGCAGCGGCACGATGACGGTCCGGCTCCAATAGGAGATCTTTTCCAGATGGAACGGGAACCAGCGCGGCAGGAGCATGATCTCGACCGGCATCACCGGCACGGCGCGCCACGGCACCTGCTCGAAGAGGGCCAGCATGATGCGGGTGAAGACGTTGGTCCGCTCGGCGCCGCCATGGGCCAGAATGGCCTCGCGGGCGCGCACCATATGCGGCGCGTCGATCGGGTCGCCGACGGCTTTCAGCGCCCAATAGGCCTTGACCGAGGCGGAGATGTCGAACGGCCCGTCATGCCACAGCGGCCAGCCGCCATGATCGGCCTGGGTCTCGCGGATATAGACGGCCAGCCTGTCCTGCTTCTCGACATCCACCTCGTTCAGGAAGTGCTTCAGCATGATGTATTCGGCCGGGATCGTGGCGTCGGCCTCGAGCACGAACACCCAGTGGCCGTCATCCTGCTGCTGGTCGAGCAGGTTCTTCACGCCGCGCGAGATCGAGCTCTCGATCTCGGCCGTGGTCAAAGTTTTGGGGTAAGAATTCTCTGACAAAACTGCCTAATCCCTCAGGTGCTCCGGCCGCCTAGCATTGGGCCGCCGGCTTATGCTCCACGCGCCGCCTGGTACCGCCCTTTCCAGGCGCCGCCCTTGCCGCGCACATGCCGCAGTGCGGAATCCAGCGTCGCGCCGAGATAAACCAATGCAACCACCGGAAGCAAGGGCGCCCACCACAGCGGACGATTATAGAATCGCAGCATCGGACTATAGCACGCGGCCATGATAATCCACGCAACGAGGCCGAAAATAGCTGCCATGCCGTGGCCGAAGATGAACAGCAGGGGCGGGGCCAGGAAGGTGAGGCCGAGCCCCAGCACGGTGCCGGCCCGCAGCAGGCGCGAAATGGTGGACTTGGTATTGGGCCTGCGGCCAAACAATTTTCAAGACCCGGAACGGTGCCCAAAAAATCGCCGGGCCTCCGCGCCGCTGGTTTCCGAGAAAAGTCGCGCATTATCCTAAAACTGCGC
>CAZNNJ010000555.1:0-4422 GCA_964574305.1 uncultured Rhodospirillales bacterium
CGGGATTGCATAACTCAGCCTATGCCGATGTCGGCTTCTGCCTGATCGACAAGGCCTGATCCAGGGTGCGGGCCGGGGCGCGAGCCTCGGCCCGGCTCCGGCCACCTTTCTCCATGGGCTTTCAGACCATGTCTGCAACCGATTTCTGGATCATTTTCGCGCTGGCCGCGCTGGCGGTCTGGCGGGTCGCCCATATGCTGGTGCACGAGGACGGGCCCCGGGGCCTGATCACCCAGCTTCGCGCATTCGCCGCCGGAACCGAGATCGGCCGGGCGCTGGACTGCGTCGGCTGCATGAGCCTGTGGCTCGCCTTGCCCGCCTCGGTCTGGGTGTCGCGGCGCCTCTCCGAATTCATTCCCACCTGGCTGGCCCTCTCGGGCGCGGCCTTCCTGCTCGAACGGATCGGCGGTGAGCCGCTGATCGTCGAGCGCCTGATTGAACCTGAATTTGGCCAACCTGAAGGAGTATCGAACGATGAGCTGCTGCGGACGCAGAGCGACGATCCCAGCCACGGTGAGCCGGGCGGCAACTGACGACCGGCGCCCGAAGACGCCGCCGGCGCGGACGGTCACCGTGCGCTATCGCGGGATCGAGGCGGTCGTGGTGCGGGGCATGGCGACGGGCCGCCGCTACGGGTTTTCCGGCGGCAGCCCGGTGCAGATGGTCGATGCAAGAGACGCGGCGGCGCTGCTGCGTAGCGGCCTGTTCCGCTGAGCTATTTGGCCGGGGTACGGGGCGCGGGGGCGGGTTTTTCGTCCAGAACCGCAGAGACTTCGCTGAACGACTTGGTCAGCAGCTCGCCGACGCCATGCGCGAACTTGACCTTCACCTTACCGACCTTCTTCGCCTGCTCGGGCGTCAGATTGTCCTCCACGCCATGGGGCAGCGGCAGGTCGAACGGGTTCGGCGGGCAATCGGCGGTAACGATGAGCGGCGATGTATGTCTCGACATGATTTCCCTCCGGACTAATTCCTGTGACGTGTTTAAATATAACAAAAATACGCCGACTGGCTGGATTGGATCATAACAAATCGTTGGTGCCGGTCAATGATTTCAGATTATGAGCAACAGCAAGTCATTAAAAGTTCGGATTTTAGGAAATATTTCTTTACTCTCGGATTTAAGATGGAAGAAATAGTCTTATGGATCGCGCCGGTCGTCGGCCTTGAGACCTGCGGCCACCCAGGCTTCCTCGCCGCCGCGATACCAGAAGACATTGCGATAGCCAAGCGACAGGACCGCCAGCGCTGCGTTGTAACCGTTCCAGTCGAACACGCTGCTGCCCATCACGATGATCCGCCGGCTGCGGTCGCCATTGGAGAGGTGGAGGATTTCCTTCTCCAGATCGGCCTGGCCCTCGGCGGACGGGAAAGCGGCGTTGATCCAGGATGCGCCGGGAATCACCGCGGCGCCGCAGCCGGCATCGATCACGATCGGCGGCGGCGCCTTGCGCAGCGCGTCCGAGAGCGCGGCGGTGACGATTGTCTCGGCACCCGGCACCGTGGTGGCCGTGGTGTCGAAGTCACCGGCGGATTTGGGCCCGGCCGGGACGGCGACATGCTCGTCGATTGTCTCGTCGGCAAAAGCCGGCATGCCGGCGGCCTTGAGCCCGTCAAAGGCGGTGCGGAAGGCCGGCAGCGCCCCCTCCGTCTTGGTGAAATAGGTCGTGAGCCGCCAGACGCTGCGATGCGACCAGCGCCCGGCATAGGCGGCATAGCGCGCCTTCGCCTCCTGAACCTTCCCACTGGCGCCATCGGCGGCGATCAGCCCGATCTCGTTCCATTCCATCCGGCTCAGATTATCGCTCGGCCCCGCCGGGTCGGGATCGGCGGCCTTCGACTTGCTCAACCAGTCGATCGCCTCGGCATATTTGCCGAGCATCAGATCGACCAGGCCGAGCTGGTTATAGCGGACCCGGTTGTTCGGGTTCTGCGGATCGACCTTGAGGATATCGAGGATCAGCCGCTCCGCCTCCTCGGGATGGCCTAGATTGGAAGCGCAGAGCGCAAGGCCGCTGCGCGCGTCGATATCGTTGGGATCGAAGGTCAGCGCGGTCTGAAAGGTCGCCGCCGCCTCCCGGCATTGATCCTCCAACCTCTGCAGGAAGCCCTTGGCCACCAGCACCCGCGCATTCTGCGGCGCCAGCTCTATGCCGCGGGCGATCAGGCTCCGCGCATTCGCCACATCCTCCGCATCGGTCGGGTCGTCGAAATCGCGCGCCTTCTTGAGCAGGCACCAGGCGAGCTCGCCGATCGCATCGACGAAATCGGGCTGCAGCGCGATCGCCTTCTCAAGCTGCGCCTGCGCCTGAACGAACCCCTTCAGGGTATTGGCCCGGTCCATCACCGAGCGTGCCCGCATGAACAGGTCGAGCGCATCGGGATTGTTCGGCCGGTCGTGAACCGAGCGGCTGCCTTCGATCTGGATCAGGTTGAAGTTGAGCGCGCTGGCAATCCGCCGGACGATCGCCATCTGCGTGTCGGCGAGCTGGCTGCGTGGCGAATCGAACCGCTCTGCCCACAGATGCGCCCCGGTCTCAGTGTCGATCAGCTGGGCATTGGTGAAGATGCGGTCGGCGCTGTTGCGCAGGCTGCCCTCAAGCAGATAGCGCACACCAAGCTCGCTCCCGATCTGCTCGGCGCCGACATTTCGCGTCTTGTAGACGTCGGCCGAGGAACGGGCGATGACGACGCTGCCCGGAATATGGGACAGGTCGGTGGTCAGATCGTCGGTGACCGCGTCGGCCAGGTAATCCTCTTCCGGATCGTTGCTGAGGTTGCGGAAGGGCAGCACCGCGATCGACAGGCGCGGCGCCGCGCCCACCGTCGCCGGCCCCGGCTTGGGCGCCATGAAAAGCGGGCGGCTGAAGAACCCGGCCACGAGAACCGCGACGAGGATGACGATAATGCCGGCCGGCACGATCCAGCGCGGCCGCCCTTTGGCGGAAACGGGCAGAGCCTCGGGCGGCACGACCGCCGCCGGGGCCGGTTCGGCGATCTGGCCGGCGAAGCGGTAGCCCCGGCCGGAGACGGTGACGATCCACTGCGCCCCGCCCTCCTCCCCCGCCAGGATGCGGCGAAGCGCGGAAATCTGCACGGCGAGGTTATTGTCCTCGACGAAGGTGCCGGGCCAGACCCGGTCCATGATCTCATCCTTCGCCACCACCCGGTCGCGATTCTCGATCAGCATCTGAAGAATGTCGAAGGCGCGCGAACTGATGGCGACGGGCGCGCCATTCATCGAGACGGTGCGCGCCACCGTATCGAGCCGGTAGGGGCCGAAGCTGAAGACGCTGGTGGGCGTATCTGGGGTCGACGCATCCGGGGGCGATACACCACCGGCCTGTCGATCAGCCAATTCCATATTGTCCGGCCCGCCCGATCTCGTTTCGCGTCGGCAACAGTCGGCGCAGCCCCAGAGCCGATCATCGGCACCCGAGCCGCGCAATAAAGCCTCGGCGGGACCCCAATTTAGAAAATTTCAGAAAATAAATCCACGGATTTCAAGACCTTTAACATCCCGCTGCCCCATCGTCGGACCGTCTTTGACAGGTGGCCGAGTGTGCCTTTTGAGGCTTCGGCCCTATCGATTGGAGCAGTTCGTGCGAGCAAACACTCAGGTCGTCGTCGATTACGATTTCCATGCCCAGATGGGCCGCGAGCGCGCCTTGGGCGGCGTGGAGCGGGCAGTCCGCGAACTGGCGGCCAATATCATGCGCGTCGTCCATGGCAGCGGCCGGCCTGAGATGATCTGCCCCCAAGCGCAGGCGCTGGTCCACGCGATGGACGCCCATCGCTGCATCGCCGGCTATGCCCTGTCAGGCGACGATATCGCCGCGGTGCTGAATCTCGTCGCCAGGGAGGGAGGCATGATGCTCCCGCTCGATCGCCGGCCCGACCTTAAGGCCACGCCAGGGGCGTGGGTGCAGAAACCCTTCAACCAGGCGACAGCGATCGGCAGCGATGAGAACGACTACGAAGAGGAAGCGCTTGCGGCCTTCTGACGAGCGGCTCAACCCTTGAGGACGTCTTCCGGCCCGAAATAGGCCTTCAGGCTGGTGATCTTGCAGGCCTCGTCGAAGGTCAGCACGTCGATCGCGCGGATCGTCAAGTCGCCGACCTTGGCCTCCAGCGCCATTGCCGCGGCGTTGCCGTGCGAGCCGCGCGGCGGGGCCGAGAGGGTGAGGTGCGGGCGGTTGGCGAGCACGGCAGTGAAGGCCGCGCGGATCGCATCGGTGCCGACATTGGCGGCGCTGCCCACGGGATCCTCGACCGTCGCATCCGGGGCGAACAGGGCGGCCACCGCCTCGACCTCGCCTGCGTTGAAACGATCGACATAGGCCTGCACCCGCACCCTCATCGCGCGTTCCGATGGCCTGGTATTCTCCCTTGCACACGGTCCGGCCACGTTTACGCGAAGCG
>CAZNNJ010000556.1:0-4418 GCA_964574305.1 uncultured Rhodospirillales bacterium
GTGGGCCGCCATGGCGGATGACCCCGGCCACCCGGGCGATATTCGGCGGGACCGGGTGGGCCCGCGTGGCGGTATGGCCGATCAGATAGCTCAGCTCCCGGACCGCCACCCCTGCGTCCGACAGCGCCTGACGGATCGCCGCAGCGGCGAGCTCGGGATTTGAATGTCCCGGGCGGGGCGCCTCCCACCGGTCGGCGAAATCCCTGCAAACATGGCGCGTTTCGATTCCCAGCCGCTTCGCGACCTGCAAGCCGAGCCGCTCGACCTTGACGCCAAAGCGAAGCTC
This sequence comes from uncultured Rhodospirillales bacterium, assembly GCA_964574305.1. Taxonomy (GTDB): domain Bacteria; phylum Pseudomonadota; class Alphaproteobacteria; order BOG-932; family Roseiterribacteraceae; genus BOG-932. Next base: position 287 of record CAZNNJ010000556.1, read on the forward strand.
GATCCGTTCGAGCAGTTCCTGGGTGGCGACGGGTGCCCCTGGAAGCGCCGCGCCGGTGCCGAGCACCTTGAAGCTCCGCCGTTCGGTCCAGACGCGGGGCGCCAGGGTGTCCTGTACGGTCAACGGACGAGGAAGCGCGGAACGGTCCGCAGTCGAGCAAGCAACTGGTCCGGATCGACGGCAAGGCGGTCGAGCGTGTCGGTGTAAGGTTCGACCAAGCGCGCGAACTTCCGGCGCATGTCGGAAGCGACGGCCCATCTTTCGGACGCGCTCATCCCGCCGACATAGAGCATCGACAACCGGACATGCTGTGCCTCGTCGCGGTGGATGCGTGCGAAGATCGGTTCGATGGCCTTGTCGCGGGCAACGGGGCATCTCCTCGAACGAAGCTCGGCTAAGACCGCGCACACCGCCGAGTCCAATGCCGCGATGCGCACGAGATGACTCCCAGCCTGCCGGTCGGCTGCGGCCTTGAAGAACCGCCGCAGCTCCGGAACCTGACGGACGGGAGCCGAAACGGGCAAGGCGAACCGAATGGATTGAAGCAATCGTTCGTGCCGCTCCTCGTCATCGGCGATGCGCTGGAACATGTCTTCCAGCAAGGGCACGGGCGGAATCGTGTCCGCGAAACGCCTGAAAGTCAGGGCGGCGGATTCCTCGCCGCAAATGAAGACAGGCATCAATTCGGACAAGGCTTCCGCATGACCGGATGCCAGCTTGTTGCGGACCGCCGCGGCCGCCTCGCCGCGGCGCCCTCCGATCGGGAAGCAAACCGGCGCTCCGGACGGCAGTTCAGGGGAGGTGGACATGACCCCGGTCGGGGAAGTCGGTCAAAGCTATTGCGTTGCGGCCGGCACCTTGGGAACCAACGGCCATTTCTGATTGCCGACCGGGATGTTTCCGGGGCGATCCTGGCTCTAGAGCTCGTGCGCGAAGGGATTGTTGTTGAGATAGAGCCTATCGTCGACCACGGCCCAGGAATTGGGATCGACATCGGCGATCAGGCCACGCGAGATAGCGAATGCGCAGTAGCCGCCATATTGCGGCGCGTAATGTGCCGGCTGGGCGGCGAACAGCCGGCGATTGTCGTCGGAAACGAATTTCCAGGTCAGGCCCTGCCACGAATACGTAATTTGATCGCTTCCCTTTCGGGCGGTTTTATCCGCGAAATAAGCAACCGCGTCGTATCCTTTTAGCGCTACGCCGTTTTCGGTGTTGATCGGAGCGATGGGCGTCGTCTGCGACACCCGGCCAGGTGTCGCCGCACATCCCGCGAGCGACAGCGCAATCGCGACCAGGATCGAACCCCGGGACCATTTCCGACCGAACATTCTCTTCCCTCGCCTTCAAGGACGGCCGGCAGCGGCCGTCTTCTCATGGTTCGTCGCGGGCGAGGAATCGTTACACTGTATAGGCGACGCTTTGAGCCCCTCGATGGGGAGGGTCGGGTGGGGGTGAAAAGTTGGCGCAGCCCGACAGTGGCCGTCTAACGCCGCAGAAACGCCAGCACCACGTTCTCGAATTCGGCCTTGCGCTCTATCATCGCCCAGTGGCCGCACTTGGGGAACACGTGCAGCTCGGCGTTCGGGATCATGCGCATGGCGACGAAGGCGCGGTCCATCGAGCTGACCCGGTCGTCGCGGCCCCAGGCGATCAAGGTCGGAGCCTGGATCGCGGCCAGATGGGCGAAGGTGGCCGCGGCGTGCGGGCCCTCGGTCATCGCCGTGATCGCGTCCATGGCGGCGCGCGAATAGAGCTTCTTGCTGGTCTCGTAGGTGACGGGATCGAGCGCCTGCTTCATCCGCCCCTCGATCAGCTCGTCGGTGATGATGGACTTGTCATAGACCATCGAATGCAGCCACTGGACCAGCCGCTCGCGGGTCGGGTTCTCGATGAAGTCGACCAGCAGATTGATGCCCTCGTTGGGGAAGGCATTGAACAGGCCGTAGCCGACGCCGCCGATGGTGACGAACTTGTCGACCCGCCCCGGGTGCTGGGCCGCGACCATCGACCCCACCATGCCGCCCAGCGAATTGCCGATGATGTGGGCCTTCTCGATCTTCTGCCCGTCCAGGAAGCGGATCACCGCGTCGGCGCAAACCTGCATCGGCATGCCCGCCACCGGCGCGCTCTTGCCGTAACCCGGCATGTCGAGGATGAAGCACCGGAAATCCTTGGCGAAGACCGGCAGGTTGTTCTGGAAATTGGCCCAGCCGGTGACGCCTGGCCCCGAGCCGTGCAGCAGCACCAGCGCCGGCCCCTGCCCCGCCTCGTGATAATGAATGTCGCCCGCCGGATCGTTCAGAACACGGCTGGTCGCATCATAGCTGAAATCGGACATGTCATTCCCCGCTGAACTGGGCCCCGTTGATTTGCGGGCAACATGGGCCGGAGCGGTGGAAAGCGTCAATATCGAAAGGCGCCCCCACGCGATGCTTTTTACCGCCGCGCCAGCACCCGCTCCGGATGCTGGATGGCGCGGCGCTTGAACAGCTTCGGCGCGGACCCCAGCAGAGCTTCGCGGCGGGCGGCGCGGCGGTATAACAGGCGCACCAGCGCGCGATCGTGCTCCGGTCCGGCCGCCAGGGCGAAGGCCTCCAGCGCGGCGTCGCGCTCTTGCTCGTTGGGAATGTCGCGGCCCAGCAGCGCGGCGGCTTCGGCTCGTTCTTCCTCTAGCACCCGCGGCTCATGCTCGGTCAGGATCCCGAGATAATCGGCCAGGGTCTGGGCACTGTCGTGGCGATAAAGCTGGAAGGCGCCGGACGGCCGGACGTCGGCGAGCGCCCCCGCAATACCCTTTAGCGCCGCCTGCCGAGCCACCGATCCGCCTGTTCCCGTGTGCGTGAACGGCGCCGGCATCGGGTCCAGCGCGACGCCCAACGTCTCGGCGATTGCCTCCAGCGGAATGCGGGTCAGCGTAATCGCCTGGTCCAGATTGTAACGCAGGTTGAGCTCCGGGGGCGGGTCTTTGTTGAGATGCCCCGTCACCATCGGTGTCATAATGCCCCAAAGCGCGATGTAGTAGCGAATAACATCCCAATCGATCGGCTCCCCCGTCAGATCCTCGTACAGACGGAAAGCCGGCGTCAGGTCGCCGAGCGGTTCGCTCAGATCCCTGAGCATCAGCGAGGCGAGGTCCAGCGCCGGGTCGCCGATATGGGCCAGCTCCATGTCCAGCACCGAGGTCACGCGGCCATTCTCGAACAGGAACTGGCCGGAATCGCAGGTGATGAAGACAGGCTTGGTGCGATGGTCGGCACGTTGCGACGGATCCAGCCGATAGCGAATTCCACCTCTGGTTCCGGCCCTCGTTTATGCGCCCGGTAGATGCCTTCGAAATGATCGAACATGGTAAAGGCGAGTTCGCGCGCATCGCGCGGCATCTTGAGACCCGGCGCCCTCAGGAAATCCTCCGGCGGCAGGGCGTGCATCCGCGCCAGTATCGGGATGAAATCGAGCAGCGCGGCGGCGGCCTCCTCCTCGGTATCGGCTGTGGCGAGATCGGGCCGCCCCGGCATCCGGTCCATGACGATGGCCTCGGGATCGTCGCACAGTCCATAGATCCTGGGGCTCGGAATGCCAGCCGTATGCAGCACGCGCAGCACCTCGGCCTCGTGCGCCAACGGGAAGAACAACAATTCCGCCTGGTCCCGCCGGCCGCGCACATAGATCGGCATGCGCCCTTGCGCGGTCTCGACCTCGACGAACCAGGCCGGACGCCAGCGCGCCTGCCGCTCCATCGCCACGACCGTGCCGCCGAGCCGCTGCTCGATCCAGCGGCTGAGCTTCGCCTCCGACCCATCCGTGTCCACCGCTTCCTCCCAAGAAAACATTTTATCCGCAATGCTTATGGGTGAAGGAAGAGGTCGTCAATCGTGGAAGCTCTTGCGGTGAGCGGCAGGCGGATGAGACGATGAACGGAAGGGAATACTGGGGAAGACCGAATGGCCACGCACGAGAAACTGTCCTTCTGCCGAATCTGCATGGGCCATTGCGGCATGGTGCTGACGGTCGACGAGGACGAGCAGCTCGTCGGCATCCGCGCCGACCGGGAGGACGGGCAGACTCTGGGCTTCGCCTGCTTCAAGGGCCTCCAGGCGGTCGAGCTGCATAACGGCCCGGCCCGGCAGCC
>CAZNNJ010000557.1:0-4406 GCA_964574305.1 uncultured Rhodospirillales bacterium
ATACGCCGGGCGGCGTCGCCGGCCGCCGGCCCGACCGGGCGGTCATCGTCTACAGCCAGCGCTGCCGCGAGGCGTATCGCGAGACGCCGATCGTCATTGGCGGCATCGAGGCGTCGCTGCGCCGGATCGCCCAGTTCGACCATTGGTCGGAGAAGGTCCGCCGCTCGATCCTGGTCGACAGCAAGGCCGACCTCCTGATCTACGGCAATGCCGAGCGTGCGTTGGTCGAGGTGGCGCACCGCATCGCCAAGGGGAAAAGCCCGCGCGACATGCACGATGTTCGTGGCGTGTCCTACATGCTGGACGCGGTGCCCGAGGGCTGGACCGTGCTGACCCCCGACCTGGTCGATGAGAAGGCCGAGGTCGAAGAGACCGATATGGAGCCCGACGATGCGACGGTCGCGGCCGCAGCGGCTGAGCGCGCCAAGGATCCCGCCGGGCGGACGGTGGTGCGCCTGCCGGCCTTCGACAGGGTCAAGGACGACAAGGTGCTCTATGCCCACGCCTCGCGCATCCTGCATCAGGAGAGCAATCCGGGTAATGCCCGCCCTCTCGTCCAGCGCCATGGCGACAGGCAGGTCTGGCTGTCGGCGCCGCCGATCCCGCTGACGACGCCGGAGATGGACGGCGTTTACGACCTGCCTTACGCGCGGGCGCCGCATCCGTCCTATGGCGACGCCAAGATTCCGGCCTGGGACATGATCCGCTTCTCGGTCAACATCATGCGCGGCTGCTTCGGCGGCTGCAGCTTCTGCTCGATCACCGAGCATGAGGGGCGGATCATCCAGAACCGCTCCGAGGCCTCGATCCTGCGCGAGATCGCCGACATTCGCGACAAGGTGCCGGGTTTCACCGGCATCATCTCGGATCTCGGCGGGCCGACGGCCAACATGTACCGGCTGGCCTGCAAAAGTAAGGAGATCGAGACGGTCTGCCGCCGCCCGTCCTGCGTCTTCCCCGATGTCTGCAAGAACCTGAATACCGACCATTCGTCGCTGATCGGGCTCTACCGCAAGGCGCGGGCGATCCCGGGGGTGAAGAAGATCCATATCGCCTCGGGCCTGCGCTACGACCTCGCGGTCAAGAGCCCGGAATACGTCAAGGAACTGGTGACCCACCATGTCGGCGGCTATCTGAAGGTCGCGCCCGAACACACCGAGCAGGGGCCGCTCGACAAGATGATGAAGCCCGGCATGGGCGCCTATGACCGGTTCAAGGAGATGTTCGACCGCTATTCGAAAGAGGCGGGCAAGGAACAGTACCTCATCCCCTATTCCATCGCCGCCCATCCCGGCACGACCGATGAAGACATGATGAATCTGGCGCTGTGGCTGAAGAAGAACCGCTTCCGTGCCGACCAGGTGCAGACCTTCCTGCCGTCGCCGATGGCCCCGGCCTCGACCATGTATCACACCGAGCTGAACCCGCTCCGCCCCATCCGCCGCGTCGGCGGGGAGGCCGTGTTCTCAGCCAAGGGCCTGCGCCAGCGCCGGCTGCACAAGGCCTTCCTGCGCTATCACGATCCGGAGAACTGGCCGCTCCTGCGCGACGCGCTCCGCCGCATGGGCCGCGCCGACCTGATCGGCCCGGCCAAGCACCAGCTGATCCCGCTGGGCCAGCCCCCCGGCACCGGCAATTCCGGCGGCGAGGGCGTGCGGGCGGGCCGCAAGCACCGGCCGCAGCGCTTCATGACCCAGCACACGCGGCCGGCGCGGTAACTCAGATAGATATTTCTTCAGCCTTGGGTGGTGGTTCTGGATTGGGCCGGCTGATTTAATTGCAAGCCTTGACGTCGGTCTTCGGGAAGTCGCTGCCCTTGAACAGGAGGGGTTCATCCCGTGTGACTGCCAGCGCGTAGGAAAAGCAGTCGCCGTAATTGAGGCCGGCCGGATGACGGCCTTTGCCGAAGCGGCGCCAGCCGCGCCTGGCGAACTCGGCTTGCTCCTCATCAACCGGTACGATCTCGACCTTGGCGCGCTGCAACCAAAGGTCGAGCTCGCGACCGCCGGTGGCGCCGAGCTTCGATTCGATCAGCATCCCGGTTTCGATGAGCGTCCCCGCCGAGATCAACCGGATCGGATCATCGGTTATTTTGCGTTGAAGAAACGCTGCATCCGGTTCGTTGAGGAAGATGGCGACGATGGCTGAGCTGTCGAGGACCATCAGCGCGGCAGACCGTTCTCATCGTAGTCGATGATTTCGTCGGGCTGCCTGTCGTCTAGAATTGGAAGGCTCGCGCAGCGCAGCCGAATCTCTTCCAGGTCATCGAACAGACGCGTTTTTTCCTGGAGGCCGCCAAGCCGCCGCAACCGCTCCTCGAGCGCCTTGCGGGTTGCGACGGTAATGCTTTCGCCCGTGCGCCGTGCCAAATCGCGGGCAAGACGCTCAGTATCCGGATCTTTGATGCTAAGCGGCATTAGATGCTCCTAGGTTCCTAGTAAGGTATATTCTACCTAGATGTCTTTCAACCGGATTACCATAAGCTGACACGCTCAGTTGGCATTCTCCTCCCGGAACGCTATCAAGCGCGACGATTTTCTCCGCCTTCGAAGGCCAGCCATGACCGACACGCTTCCCGACCGTCTTTCGACTGACCCCAAAAGCCCCTTCTACGACGCGCCGCTGCTGGAGCGGGGGGTCGGCATTCGCTTCAATGGGGCTGAGAAGACCAATTGCGAGGAATATTGCGTCAGCGAGGGCTGGGTCAGGCTCGCCGTCGGCAAGACCATGGACCGGTTCGGCAAGCCGATGACGGTCAAGCTCAAGGGCAAGGTCGAGCCCTATCTGCGCGAGGCCGAGGGCGGCGCGGAAGGCTAAGCGAGGTGGAGACGCGCCTTCAGCGCCTTCCGTGAGGTTTTGAGTATCAGGCTCGACCGGTCGCGGTCCGGCACCGCGCGGGCAAGCGCCAGGGCGCCCACCATTTCGGCGATAACGGACGACGCAGCCAGTTCCGCGTCGGGCACGCCCGCCTGGCCCAGCAATTCGGCGATCATTTCAGTCAGCGCCTGCGCACCCGCCGCGAAACGCTCCCGCGCGGCTTCCGGCATGCGCGCCAGCTCGCCGGACAGGCGGGGCAGCGGGCAGCCGCGATCGGTCTGGTCGCGGTGCGTCTTCGACAGATAGGCGTCGATATAGTTGGCCAGCCCATCGGCCGGGGCGCGCCCCTCGGTGCAGGAGGCGAGCAGGGCGCGGCTGTCGCCGAACATCTGGCCGACCGCCTCGGCCACCAGATCATCCTTCGATTTGAAATGGGCATAGAAGCCGCCGTGGGTCAGCCCGGCCTTGGCCATCAGCCCGGCGACGCCGATTCCATCCGGCCCCACCGCCAGCATCGCCGCCGCCGCTTCGTTGAGCAGCCGCGCGCGGGTGCGCGCCTTATGTTCGCTGTCATATCGCATCGTGGTCTCCGGATCGGCCACCGCGGCGGGTCCCGCCCCTTGCTGCGCCGATCTTTTATATTATATTCGTCATATAAAGCGTGTGCCAGTAGGCACTTCCCGATTTCGTAGGGCCTTACCCATGAAAGAGACCGTGATTGCCGGCTATGTCCGGACGCCGTTCACCTTCGCCAAGAAGGGCGCGCTGATCGGCGTGCGCCCGGATGACCTGGCAGCCGTCGCCATCAAGGGTCTGGTCGACAAGACCGGCATCGATCCCAGGCTGATCGAGGATGTGCTGATGGGCTGCGCCTATCCGGAGGCGGAGCAGGGCAACAATATCGCCCGCATCGCCTCGCTGCTGGCCGGGCTGCCGCTCCAGGCCGGCGGCATGACCCTCAACCGCTTCTGCGGCTCGTCGATGTCGGCGATCCATATCGCCGCCGGCCAGATCCCCATCGGCGCGGGCCATGCCTTTATCTGCGCCGGGGTGGAATAGATGACCCGTGTGCCCCAGGGCGGCCTCAATCCGACCCCCCAACCCCGCCTCAAGCGCCGCGACCGGCCGGAGGCCGAGTTCGACATCGAGGCCTATATCCCGATGGGCGAGACGGCAGAGAATGTGTCGATCCATTACGGCGTGCCCCGTGCCGAGCAGGAGTTGCTGGCCTACGAATCGCAGATGAAGGCCGCTGCTGCCCAGGCGGCAGGAAAGTTCGTCGGTGAGATCGTGCCAGTGGTGACCCCGGATGGCATCGTCGACCAGGACGGCTGCCTGCGCCCGCAGACCACCCTTGAAGGTCTGGCGGCCTTGAAGCCCGCCTTCCGCGGCGACGGCACCGTCACCGCCGGCACCGCCTCGCCGCTGACCGACGGCGCCGCCGCGGTGCTGGTGACGTCGGCGGAATTCGCCGCCCAGCACGGCCTGACGCCGCTGGCCCGCGTCCGTGCCACCGCCATTGCCGGCTGCGAGCCCGAATTCATGGGCATGGGGCCGGTCCCGGCGACCCGCAAGGCGCTGGCCCGCGC
>CAZNNJ010000558.1:0-4403 GCA_964574305.1 uncultured Rhodospirillales bacterium
AAGGGCCCGGGGGGCGGCCGCCCGCGGGGCGAAGCTGCTCGGCCTCACGCGGTCCGGCGCGGCGTCGTACATCCTGGCGCAGGCGCTCATGGACTCGGACGAGGAGGTCGCGCGGCTCTCCGCCGAATCGCTGGTCGCCATCGGCGGCACGCGCGCGGCCGAGAATCTGACGAAGCTCTACCGCGACGCGCGCCCCGCCGCGCAGAAGGCGGCGCTCGCCGTGCTGAAGGGCATCGCGAGCAAGAGCGGCGTGGACGCCGACGCCATGAGCTTCTCCCTCGGCCGCTTCGTCCTGTCGAACGACCAGGACGCCGCGGGCCAGGCGCTCCACTTTCTGGAGACCCCCGGCGTCCACGGCGGTCCGGGGCCCGTGGCGGGCGATTGCTGGTGGTTGTAGTTGCTGACAGTGATGTCGGCGTTGCCGCCGAACGTGTTGCTGGGCAGCTTCGTCGTCATGTTGAACGCGCCGCCGGTCGTGTTCTTGCCGAACAGGGTGCCCTGCGGCCCGCGCAGATATTCGATCTGGTCGATGTCGTTGAAGTCGAAGATCGCCATGCCGGGGCGGCCCAGATAGACGCCGTCCAGGAACACGCCGACCGAGGCCTCCAATCCATCATTGGCCGGGTTGTTGCCCAGGCCGCGCACGGCGATCGAATTCTGACGCGGGTTCAGGAAAGCCACGTTCATGCTGGGCAGGCGCTGCTGAATGTCCTCGATCCGCACGGTATCGGTGGCGGAGAGCGTCGCGCCGCCGAGCACGGTCAGCGGAATCGGCACTTCCTGTGCCTTTTCCTTGCGCTGGCGGGCGGTGACGACGATTTCCTCCGGTCCGTTGGCCGCCTCCTCGGCGGTTCCGCCGCCCCCGGGTGGCGGCAGCATGTCAGCATGCGCTGCTTTAGCGGATGCCAGTCCGATCAGGAGCGCACCGGCGGCGACCCGGGCGTTGAGGGAGATTCGTCCTTTATAGTAATATGAGTATCCGTTATAAAGGATGCGGTGCGCGCGAAACATCGAAGGCCTCTCTTTTGGCCGCCGGGCTGGGCGGCCGAACTGTTTGATAAATCTATTGAAACGTCGCGGGTCGAAAGCTCGCTCAGTGTCGACAGCGCAAATCGGGAGGTGTCATCGTCATTCCGTCCTTGAGCCGGCGAGCCGGCCGGTGGGGTCTAAAAAGATTTCTTACATAACATATAAAAATCTGTTATCACGGAAATACCCATTTGGCTCTCGTAACGCAACAGGAAATTTTGCAAATGCGAATGAAGTTTCTCGCCGGGCATAAAAGTCAGCGCATTCCGGCCTCGTTGATCCTTTCATTGATTGTGGCCGCCCCGGCTATGGCGGGAAGTGTGGAAGGCGGCCTCGGCACCGTCGACCAGGTGCGGATCGAGGCGCTGGCCTCGCGCGTGCTGGCCACGCCGGAGGTCCAGGAGGCGCGGCGAGAGGTCGAGGACCTGTTCCACCGCAACCCCACCGCGGCGACCGAATCCGGCCGCGCCACCCTGGAGGCGGCGGTGCGCGAGACGGTCTATGCCGCGGTGATCGACACGGTGGCCGACGATCCTGCCCATCCGGCGATCGTCTGGACGCTCAATGCGCCGCATGACTGGTTCGACCTCTCGGTGCCGGGTTCGCGCTACGGCATCGACAATCCGGACAATGTCTATCGCCTGGTGCTGCTCGACGGCTCGGCGCGCTACGAGATCAAGGGCCATCGCCGCGGCGCCGGCCCGACCCAGTTCGGCTTCGAGCTCTTGGACAGCGCGCCGGGCCTGCATGGCATCGGCAAGCATCTGGGCTTCCTCGCCGATGGCGACATCAAGACCGAGGCCGATGGCGCCTTCACCGTCACGCTGGGGCCCGACGCGGCCGGCGGACCCAACCACATCCAGACCGGCCTGGCGGCCAAGGCGCTGCTGATCCGCGACACGCTGGGCGACTGGGGCAAGGACCGGCCGAACGACCTCACCATCCACCGTATCGGCGCCGTCGACGGCGGGGCGCCCGGCGTCCATCAACTGGCGCTGGCGGCGGCGCACAACCTGCCAGCCTTTGCCGCCTTCTGGCTCAACTTCCGCGATCATGCCCTGGCCAAGAATTTCGGCGGCCAGGTCAATGTGCCGGGGAAGGTGACGCCGCGCGAAGGCGGCTGGGGCTTCGCCGCCAGCGGCCAGTTCCAGATCGGGCCGGACGAGGCGCTGGTCGTGACTGTCGATACGTTGGGCGCCAGATATGTCGGCTTCCAGCTGACCGACCCGTGGGCGATCTCGGCCGAATACATCCATCACCAGGGCAGCCTGAACAACCATCAGGCGGTGCCCAACGCCGACGGGACTATCACCTATGTCATCGCCGCGCGCGACCCCGGCTTCGGGAACTGGCTCGACACGTCGGGCCTGACCGACGGCTTCTTCCAGATTCGCTGGCAGAAGCTGGCGGGGACGGTGGATGCATCGGGCGCGGTCAAATCGGCCAGGGTGGTCAAGATCGCCGACCTGCCGAAAGGCTCGGCCCCGTCCAGCGCCGCCTACCGCCGCATTCAAGCAGCGGACCGTGTCGCCGGCTACGCCCTCCGGCTGGAGAACTGATCCCAGAAGCCGCTGCATAAAACCCCTCGCCCTCCGGGAGAGGAAGGGGCCCGCGTCGCGGGAGGGTGAGGGTAAGGTGACAGGGTCACCCTCACCCAACTCCGGCTAAATTCGCATTCGCTCATTAAGCCTGTGTAACCCTCTCGCGGAGGGCGAGGGTTTGATCTCCTTGGCCTGGTGGGTCTTTTCGTGCCAAAGAGCGCATATGAGGGACGGGGACGAACTGGGATACGAGCCGGCGCTCGACGGGCTGCGCGCCGTCGCCATCATCGCGACGATCGCGGTTCACGCCGCCTTCTTCCTACCCGGCCCCTGGGGCGCGCTGTTTCCAGGGGCCTGGATCGGGGTCGATATCTTCTTCGTTCTCTCCGGCTTCCTCATCACGCGGTTGCTCGCCGAGGAGATGCGGCGGAACCGGCGGATAGGCCTCAGGCGCTTTTATATAAGGCGCATCCTGCGGCTGTTCCCGGCCTATGCCATGCTGCTGCTGGCCGACATTCTGTTCTCGACCTGGGTCCTGCACGACACGGCGATCTACAGGGCCGCCCTGGTCTCGGCCGGCTATGTCATGAACTGGAGCCGGGCGTTCCAGTGGGGGCCGGACGCATCGCTCGGCCACACTTGGTCGCTGTCGATGGAGGAGCAGTTCTATATCGTCTGGCCGGCGCTGTTCATCCTGCTGCGCCGGCGCTGGCCGCTCGCCTGGCTGGTCGCGGCGCTGGCCGCGATGGTGATCTGGCGCAATGTCCTGGTGCTGGGCGGGTCGACGGCCGAGCGGATCTATAACGGCTTCGACACCCATGCCGACACCCTGCTGATCGGCTGCATTCTCGCCGTGGCCCGCCCGGGCGAACGGTTGCGCGAGATCGCCGGACGGTTCGCGGTCGTGCCGGTCGTCGCGCTGGCCGCGATCCTGACCGGCCTCTCCTATCGCAGCCCTTTCGTGCAGACGGTGGGCTTCAGCTTCGCCGGGTTCGCCACCGCCTGGATCATCGTCGCGGCGATGCAGCCGGGCTGGCTGAAGCGGGCGCTGTCGGTCCGCCCGCTGACCTATATCGGCAGAATCTCATACGGCCTCTATCTGTGGCACGTGCCGATCGTCATGCTCGGGCCCAAATTCATCCACGGCTATGCCTCGCTACTGCTGATCCCGCTCAGCGTCCTGGTCGCGGCACTGTCCCACGCCTTCATCGAAAAGCCGTTCCTGCGGCTGAAGGCGCGGTTCGAGCCCAGCGAACTGCGCAGGCACGTGCAGGAGGAAATGCTGGCGGAGCCGCTGCTGGAAGGCGTCTAAACCGCTGACCAGCCGCCCGACACGACCAGCTCTTCGCCCTGGACGTATGACGAAGCGTCCGAGGCCAGGAACAGCACCGCCTTGGCGACTTCGTCGGGATTGCCGAAGCGGCGCAGCGGGGTGCCGGCGATGATCATGCCGGCGACCTGGTCGCGGACCTCGCCCTCCAGGCTCGAATGGCTGTGCAGCGGGGTCAGGATGGCGCCGGGGCTGACCGTGTTGATGCGGATGCCGCGCCCGCTGAGTTCGGTCGCCATCACCCGGACCATCGAGCGCAGCGCCGCCTTGGTGGCGACATACATGGTCGTGCTCGGCAGGCCGATATGGATCATCGCCGAGGTGTTGAAGATCACGCTCGAGCCCTTGGAGAGCAGGGGCAGGGCCTTCTGCACGGTGAAGAAGGCGCCTTTCACATTGGTGTTGAACATCACGTCGAATGTCGCCTCGTCGACATCCGGGATCATCACCGGGCGGAAGATGCCGGCATTGGCGAACAGCACGTCGATCCGCCCAACGCGCGC
>CAZNNJ010000559.1:0-516 GCA_964574305.1 uncultured Rhodospirillales bacterium
CTGGTGTGCCCCCGACACTGGGGTACGGATCCCGGATCCCCGGAATTTTTCCGGGCGCGGCGCCCGCCACGTTTGCCGGGTGTAGATGCGCGCCGGTGCTGAGATCGACCGGGCACAGCCTATAGGGCAGCGCCATTTCTTCCAGCGCGATCGCGATCTTGTAGACGTTGGGGCTGGTGACGAAGAAGAGTTCGATCATTGCTGGCTCCTGCGATCATTCCGGCGCGACAACATTCTCGATCGCGCCGATTCCCTCGATCTCGACGCGTACCCGGTCGCCGGCCTTCAGCCATTTGGGCGGCTTCATCACCGCGCCGACGCCGCTCGGGGTGCCGGTGAAGAAGACATCGCCGGGTTCCAAGGTCATGGCCTGAGACAGGAAGGCGATCTGGTCGTAGCAATCGAAAATGAAGTGGTGGGTGTTCGAATTCTGCCGCTCCTCGCCGTTCACCAGGCAACGTATGCCGAGCGCATGCGGATCGATCGCGTCCGGCGTCACGATCCAGGGGCCGAACG
>CAZNNJ010000559.1:526-4400 GCA_964574305.1 uncultured Rhodospirillales bacterium
GTGCGTGTCGAAGGACTTGCCGAGGTTGAACTGGCTGGTCTTGAACTGCCAGTCGCGCACGCTGACGTCATTGCCAGCCGCATAGCCGAAGATGACCGAGGGTGCCTGCTCGCGCGTGACATGCCGGCAGCGCTTGCCGATGACGAAGACCAGCTCCGCCTCATAGTCGAGTGCGCTCGACACCTTGGGCAGCTGGATGGCTGCGAACGGGTCGGCGGCCGAGGTCACTGCCTTGCAGAACCATAGCTGTTCCTTGGGCAGCTCCATCCCCGATTCGGCGGCATGGTCGGCATAGTTGAGGCCGATGCCCATGATCTTGCCGGGCCGCGCGACCGGGGCATGCAGCACGACTTCGGTCAGGAGATAGTCGGCCGGCAGTCTGGCGAGCGCCGCCAGCTTGGGTACCAGCGTTTCCCACCGTTCCATCAGGGCGACCATCGATGTCGGCGCATCCGGCAGGTGCCGGGACAAGGCGACGATGCCGTGATCCGTCACGATCCCCAGGTCGCGTGCGGAGCCCGCTGCCGCGGATTGCCGTGAAAACGACGCGAGTTTCATCATGCCTCCCTTTTTAAATTGACCAATAGGTCAGTTCATGTCAGGGATCATAGTCGATCTTGCGTAATTTGGAACCGGCTTTGTGACGATTCTTCGTTTCACGCTTTAAAATATTGGCCAACCGGTCAGGCGTGGTTAGGGTGATTCGGTAAAATGCCGGCTATGGCCGGGGCCGCTGGCGGGGTCAGTGGCAGGGACACGGGAGGAAGGGTTCGATGCTTCAGGGCAAAACGATCATCGTGACGGGGGCCGGGTCGGGCATCGGCCGCAAGGCCGCCGAGACCTTCGCCGCGGCCGGCGCCAATGTCATTGCCGCCGATTTCAACGAGGCGACGGCGGCGGAAACCGTCGCTTCCATCCGCCGGACCGGCGGTGAGGCGGTGGCGCGGCGCTGCAACATCGCGGTGGAGGATGAGGTGGCGGCGATGGTCGGCTTCGCCGTCGCGCAGTATGGCCGCCTCGACGGGGCGCTCAACAATGCCGGCATCGAGATGCGCAACAAGCCGGTGTATGAGCTGACCGCGCAGGACTGGCAGGCCGTCATCGAGGTCGACCTGACCGGCGTCTTCTACTGCATCAAGCACGAATTCCTGGCGATGAAGGGCCAGGGAGGCGGGTCGATCGTCAACACCGCCTCTGCATCGGGCGTGCGCGCCCAGCCGAACGCTTCTGACTATGTCGCCGCCAAGCACGGCGTCGTCGGGCTGACCAAGGCCGCGGCGGCCGATGGCGGGCCGCTCGGCATCCGCGTCAATGCGATCTGTCCGGGCCTCATCATGACGCCGATGGCGCAGGACCGGCTGATGAGCGATCCGGTCTTCTCCCAGGCGCTCGAGGGCCTGCGCCAGCGTCACATCATCGGCCGCTTCGGCGAGACCGACGAGGTCGCCAATGCCGCGATGTGGCTATTGTCGGACCAGTCATCCTTCACGACCGGGACCGCCATGCTGGTCGACGGCGGCTACGCCATCTAGGCGGCCATGACAGTCCTGGCCGACAGTCTCAACGCCTATATCCTGCCCGGCCGGGCCGCCGACGCACGGGTCGGGCTGGCGCAGGCGCGCGAAGGCCAGCGGCTCGGGCTGGGCGGCCTGTTCCTGTCGGAGCGATGGGAGAGCAAGGAGATCGCCTCGGTCCTTGGGGCGCTGACCCAGGTGACCAGCCGGCCGAAGCTGGTTGCCGGCCTGACCCATTTCGGCACCCGCCACCCGCTGGTCCAGGCCGGGATGGGCGCGACTCTGCAGATGCTGAGCGGCGGCCGCTTCGTGCTCGGTTTCGGCCGGGCGGTACCGCCGGCATTCCGCAAGCTCGGCATTCCGGTGCTCGGCAATGCCGGCATGGCCGATCATGTCGGGATCCTGCGCAAGCTGTGGGCCGGCGAGACGGTCTCCTATCATGGGCCGGCCGGGGGCTATCCCGAGATGCAGCTTGCCCAGCCGTGCGAGACGCCGCCGCCGGTGATCCTGGGCGCGGTTGGCCCTAAGACCTTGGCGCTGGCCGGCGCGCATTTCGACGGGGTGGTGCTGCACCCCTTTCTGACCACCGCCGGCGTGGCGCGTTCGGCCGCCATCGTCCGCGATGCCGCCCGCGCGGCGGGACGCCATCCGGCGGCGATCCGGATCTACGCGACGGTCGTGACCGCCCCGGACACACTGTCGGACGCCGAGCGGGCCAATATTCTGGAGGCGCGGGCCGTTTCCTATTTCATGCACAGGGAGGTGGGGTTGCCGATCGTCACCATGAACGGCTGGGACGAGGGGCCGATGGACCGCCTCGTCGAAACCGGCCTCAGCCATCTGGAATACGACCAGGGCGATATCGCCGCGCAGCGCCGGCAGATGGCCGAGATGGTCTCGTTGCTGCCGTCCGAATGGCTGACGGCCGGCGCCGCGATCGGCAGCGTCGCGCGCTGCGTCGATCGGCTCTGCGACTATCGCGATGCCGGCGCCGACGAGATCCTGCTGCACGGCACCACGCCCGACCAGCAAGGGCCGCTGGTGGCCGCGGCGCGCGAGCGGGTGCTGCCATGAATGCCGTACTCCAGCTGCCGGACGACATGCGGGCGGCGCCGACTCCCGCGTTCAGCCAGGCCATCCGAAGCCGCTATCCGGTCGAGCGGGAAATCGACCGGATGCTCAGCCGCAAGATGCAGCACCGCGCGGGACCCGGCTATTCGGCGCTGCCCCTGGACGCTTTGGTCGAGGGAACCCGTCATCTGATCCGGGCCGAGATCGGCGACGACTTCACTCTCGGCAATGCACGCTGGCTGCATGGCGGGGCGTCGAAGCTGCAGATGGCGTTCGATCTCGACTGGCGTGGCCCCGAGAGCGGCCAGCGCCGGACCACGTCGATGGTGCTGCGCATGGAGCCGCCCGAGGCCATCGTCGAGACCAGCCGCCAGCGTGAGTTCGAGATGCTCCAGCTGATGCGCGGTATCGTTCCGGTGCCACCCTGCTATTGGGTCGATGCCGAGGGCCGGCACTTGCCGCACCCGGCGCTGATCTATGGTTTCGCCGACGGCGTGGGCAAGCCCAAGGCTCGTCCGTCGCAGCAGGTAACCGGCATCGGCACCAATTTCGGTCCGGATTTGCGGCCGGCGCTGGCGGCCGATTTTGTCTCTCATCTGGCCGCGATCCACACCGTCCCGTCGGCAAAGCTCGCCACCCTTACCGAATTCGATCCGGCCCAGGTCGGCACCAATGCCGGGATCATCCGCCAGATCAACTGGTGGCGTCGCGTCTGGGAGGAGGACCGGCCGGAGGATATCCCGCTGGTCAATGTCGCGGCCAAGTGGCTGATCGCCAACGCGCCGCCGCTCGACCATGTCTCGGTCGTCCACGGCGATTTCCGTGCCGGCAACTTCCTGTTCCGCGAGGAGGAGCAGCGGATCACCGCCTGGCTCGATTGGGAGCTCGCGGTGCTGGGCGACCGCCACCAGGACCTGTCCTGGGCGACGGGCAAGCATTTCGGCCACTATGCCGAGGATGGAAAGCAATTCCTTGCTTGTGGGCTTCTGCCTGAGGAGGAGCTGTTTCGCCGCTATGAGGCGGCGTCGGGCCTCAGCGTCGACCTGAAGCGGCTTCGCTATTTCCGTGTCTTCAACGATTTCATGTCGACCGTTCATATGCTGGCGACCGCCTGGCGGGTGGCCCATCATGGCAAGACCCATCAGGACATCGTCGTCGCCTGGCTGGCGATGATCGGCAACGTCATCGCCGGCAAATTGCGCGACACGCTCGAAGAGGTGCTGTGATGGTGCCTGATATCGACCTTCAGCTCCGCGTCGTCCTCAAGGCGCTACGCGATGTCGTCGCGC
>CAZNNJ010000560.1:0-4387 GCA_964574305.1 uncultured Rhodospirillales bacterium
ACTCTTCGGTCGCCAATCCGGCGCGGATGCGATGGCACATGTACCAAGCTGTCCGATAGGAACCGAAACCCATCGTGCGGTGAACCTGAAGGGCCGAGACACCCTTCTTGCTGGTCAGGATCATGTGGACGACACGGAACCACTCCCGAAGTGGCTTATTCGTGTTCTCAAAGATCGTGCCGGTGATGTGAGAGAAGCGATAGCCGACGCCGCCCGGCGAGCACTGGTAGCAGTTCCAGTTCCAGTCCTGCTGCGCGGTGTGAACGTTCGTATTGCCGCAACGCGGACAAGAAACGCCTTCGGGCCAGCGGTGCGAAACGAGATAGGCGCAGCAGGCATCTTCGTGCGGAAAACTAGTTTCCCACTCCGCGATAGTCATTTGCTTGATCTGCTTCGGCTGCTTCTGTCGGGCCATGTCGGCTCTCCCGTTTCGATAGGAGAACACTAGCATGTCTGCGCATACCTGTAAAGTAGTGCATAATCGCCCTCGCAATGACGGTTCATAACTTTGCGTCTTGGCGTCTTGCGGTTCAAATTCAAAGATGCCGCTGACGCCCAACAATTCCTAAAACCATCCAGCTGAGCTGCTGCCGGTTTCGTGGACACCGAGATGTTATCTACCGCCATTAGGCGCACCCCCTTTTACAATGCCCTCTAATCCTCAACCTCCGGCCGCCAGGTGACGCCGTTCACGTGGGAGCCGCCGTCGACGAATTGGGTGGTGCCGTTGACGTGGGCGGCGTCGTCGGAGGCCAGGAAAGCGGCGACGCCGCCGATGTCGGCTTCGGGATCGCCGAGCTTGCCTCGGGGAATCTGGAGGCGGAGCGCCTCGAACATCTCGGGGTTCTTTTCGTAATAGATGTCGGCGGCGGGGCTGCCGACGGCCGGGCAGATCACGTTGCAGGTGATGCCGTGCGGGCCCCATTCGACCGCGGCAGTGCGGCTCAGCGCACGAAGGGC
The DNA here is from genome assembly GCA_964574305.1 of uncultured Rhodospirillales bacterium. Classification (GTDB taxonomy): domain Bacteria; phylum Pseudomonadota; class Alphaproteobacteria; order BOG-932; family Roseiterribacteraceae; genus BOG-932. Next base: position 961 of record CAZNNJ010000560.1, read on the forward strand.
TTCCTTGCCGACATTATACTGCACGGTGAACATGTGGGCGTTGACGCCGTTGAGCGAGCCCAGATTGATGATCCGGCCCCATTGCCGTGCCTTCATATGCGGAAAGGCAGCGCGCATCGCCCAGAACGAGGACCAGAAATTGAGGTCGAGGCCTGCCGCCATGTCCTCGTCGCTATGGTTCTCCAGCCGCTTGGGAAAGCTGCCGCCGGCATTGTTGACTAGAATGTCGATGCTGCCGAAGCGGTCGACCGCGGCGGCGACCATGGCGTCGACCTGATCCCGCTTGGTGACGTCGGTCTTCACATAGTCGGCCTGGACGGCGAATTCGGAGCGCAGCTGGGCCACCGTCTGCTGGCCCCGGTCTTCATTGCGCTGGGCCAGCAGGATCGCCGCGCCCTCGCGCGCGAAGCGCCGCACGATGCCGAGCCCCACGCCCTGCCCGCCCCCGGTCACGATCGCTACCCTGCCCTTGAGCCGCGCACCCAGATCCATGTTCCCTGCCTCCCTGTTTCCTACCCACTACGGCTGAAAGCGACAGCACCTCAGCCGACAAGAGCGATATTTTCGCCGGACGCGGCTTTTGCGAGTTCGACATCTAGGCCTCATCCAGCAGCAATCAGCAATATCTCGGGCGCCACGCTGTTCTTGAGGTTGTTGCCGCCGAACCAGAACCGGCGCTCCAACGCGTAGAACAGCCTGACCAGAAAGGATGGCGGATACCGGCCGAAGAGCAGCCGGATCATCCATCTCGGCGGATCGAAGACCAGCCGCTGGAGGCGCCGGCCGCGACGCTCGGCCATTTCAAGCTCACTTTCGTCGCCTGCGAACGCGGCATTGAGAACACCCTGCTTCTGTACGAGGCGAACGCGATGAAACCTCAGCGCAAGCATCGTTTCGGAGGCGTCGGACGCCGTGGTTTTCCAAGGATGGCCAAGATCGACCGCTCCCAAATCCAGAAGAGACAGCGAACTGCCCGCCCCTTCCAGATCGCGCCACCACGAAGCGACCGCGCCGTCGAGGGGAAAGGCGGCAAGCATGAGGCCACCCGGGCTGAGCCGCGCCCGGAGCCGTGCAAGGGTTTCGTCGGGGTCATAAAGATGCTCGATGACATGGTTGGAGAAAACGAGATCGAACGTCTCGGGCGTCTCTTGGAGGAACGCGACGATATTCCCCTTGTGGAACTGGACGCCGGTCAAGGCCTGTATGCCCGGCATGAGGCGGTCGTCCCAATCGACGGCGGTTATGCTCGCCTGCGGCGCGGCGGCGCGCAAGAAGATCAGTTCCAGCCCATCGCCGCAGCCGATGTCGAGAATAGAGCGCGTGTCCGGCGGAACCTCGGCAATCTTCCAGGCGAAACGCTTCAGCGCCTCGGCGGGCGGGACTCCGGCCTCGGCCAGGAGGGATTGCAGGCGCGCCTCGACGTCGGGCCGCAAACGCAACTCTTCCTCGGAAAATCGTTCGACTTCGCAACCGGCGACGGGGCGGCGGATTGAGACGGCAGCCGGCAACTCAGCCAGGAGCGCCAGGTTCATTGTCCGCTGCGGGCCGTTGAGGAACGGATGGGCCTGCATATAGGCGTGCCGATCCTCACCTGAGAAACTCAGAAGGATCGCGGGCTGTGCCTCCATCGCGACTCTTTGCATGCCTGTCAGAGGTCCTGTGCCTGACGCCGCTTTACGGCCTCGTTCCGCCCGGCAAGAGCAGCTGGCGCCCGTTCGGATTGATCGCCTGGCACCGGCTCTCTAAGCTCCAAGCGATCCAGCCAATTCAGAAAGCGCCGCCATGTCCCAGCAGGCCCAGACCGACGCCATTACCAAATTCCTCGCCAGCTACAAGGCCAAGGATGTCGCGACCCGCATCGCGCTGTTCGCCGACGATATCAGCTTCGAGGACCCGGTCGGCAGCCCAGCCATCGTCGGCAAGCCAGCGATGCAGCAGTATTTCGACGCCACCATCGCCGCCGGCTGGGAAATCGACCTCGTGCCGCAGAAGATCATCGTCAACGGCAGCGAGGCCGCCGCGATCACCGAAGTGACGGCCGGGATCGGTGGCAATCCGCCGTCGGTGACCGTGATCGTGCAGCATTTCGCCTTCGACGCGGCCGGCAAGTTCAAGGCGCTGCGCGTCTTCACCGACGCGTTCGGGTGATCAGAACGCTTCCCTGAAGCGCTAGCGCTCCTCGGGGCTGAGCCGCGTGCCGGCATGGACGCGGCTGGGCGTCTGGTAGCCGAGGCCCTTGCCCATCGCGACCGCCATCTCCGCCGTCTTGACCGCGATGGTCAGCGGATTGACCACGGGGATCAGAGCGCCGCGATAGTCCAGCGTGTGGAAGCCGGCATTGCCGCAGACCTGGCCCAGGCCGCCGCAGGCGACGACGATCACATCGGCGCCCTCGTCCACCATCTCCCGCGCCTGTTCCTTCAGCCGCTCGATCATCGGGCGTGTGTCGGTCAGCGCCTCGCCGAAGCTGTCGACGAAACGCTTGCGCTCGGCGCGCACGCCGTTGGCGATCAGCCGGGGGCCAAAGCCCAGCTGCTCGATCTGTTTGGTGACGTAGGCGACCTGGCCCGGCATGTCGGGCACCAGGGCACCAAACTTGGCGCCGAGCTGGGCCGCCCAGTGGAAGGTCGGCTCGACCAAGCCGAAGATCGGCGTCTCGACCACCGAACGCGCCTGCTTCATCCCCGGATCGTCGAAGCAGTTGATGACGAAGGCGTCGAAGCCTTCCGTCTCGGCCTCGACGATCGTATCGACGACGGCGCCGCCGATCAGGAACTCGTAATAGGGGTTGCGGTGATATTCGAGCCCGTCCGTGCCCAGGCTCATGCCCTTTTTCGGTGCACGGAAATGGAGCTCGGTATCGGGGTGCAGCACCCGGCGGCAGCAATTCTCGACGTTCCTGGCCGAGGCCGCCAGGTACTCGTCCGGCACCGGGATGATGTTGACCACGCAAATCTTCATGGCTTACGGCTCCAATACGACCTTGATCGCGCCGGCGGCGCGGTTGCGGGCGACGTCGAAGGCTTCGACCGCGGCGTCGAGCGGCAGGCGGTGGCTGATGATGCTGGAGGCGATGGCCTTGTTGCGCGACATGATCGCCACCGCGACATCGAAATCGCGCACCGCGCCGTTGCGGGCGTAGGAGGCGGAGCTGCGGATATTGAGCTCCTTGCCGCAGACCTCGAAAGCCGGGAGGTTCAGCCCCTCCCAATAGGTCGCCAGCATCAGCAGAGTCGCCCGGTTGCGGCAGAGGCGGACGGCATCGGCCATCGAGGACGAGGTGCCGGCGCATTCGATGACGACGTCATAGTCGCCGCTGGCCTCGGCCTTGGCACCCAGCCGCTCGCCGGCCAGCTTCTGCGCGTCGTGGCGGGCGATCAGCGTGACGTCCGGCGTCACCTCCCTGGCAACGGCGACGGCGCAGAGC
>CAZNNJ010000561.1:0-4365 GCA_964574305.1 uncultured Rhodospirillales bacterium
TGAGACTTCCGAGCAGAGCGATCGCCACCGTCGCAGCAGCCCACGCAAACCCCGTGCTTCTCACGATTTGCTCCCCGTCACCCGAAAGAGGCCTGGAACGCCTGACCCGAGGTTCCGAACTTCCAACCCATACGAAGTGGTGTCGGAAGTTCGGCTCGAGACTTGAATGGGCGCGGCGTTTCGAAGACTACGCTCGCGACGCGAGACCCACAATGGAGCCCCGCCGATCGTGAGCGCGCGCCACGTCAGGCGTGGCGCGCGCTCCTCGAGCAGGATTTGCCGGATGCGATCAGAACGGCGGTGTGATGCCGGTATAGTCGCCGATCTTGTACGCGCTGTAGGGCGCGTTCATCCGAGTGGCCGTGCTGGGACTGAAGCCGGCGTCGTTGATGATGCCGTAGCTAGCTACGATCTCCTTCGAGGCGTTCACCTCGATCACCTGATCGTTAAATTGATCGCTGATCAGCGTGTCGCCGTTGGCCAGCCGCACCGCGCGGGTCGGAAGCGGCGAAGGATTGCTGCCTGCGCGCGTGTTGGTGAAGTACTCCCAAACGGGGTTGTCCTTGCGATCAACCTCGACAATCCGACTGTTGTTGGAATCGGTGATCAGCGTATTGCCGTTCGGCAACCGGCTGGCGAAGGCCACGCCGCTTGTCGTGCCCCCGGCGGTGAATGTGGCCACGATATTCTTCGAACGATCGACCTCGATCGCCCGATTATTGTTCTCGTCGGATATGAGAACGTGGCCGTTGCCCAGCAATTCCGCCGAATTGGGATTGTTGAGCTGGTTGAAGCCGGTGCCGGTGACGCCGGTCGTCCCGTATTGCCAGAGAATCCTCTTGTTGCGGCCGACTTCGATGACCCGCTCATTGGCCTGGTCGGTGATGAAGATAGTCTGGCGCTTGGTGTATGTCGCCTGAACCGGCGTGTTGAGCTCGTCCGGGCCCGACCCGCTGACGCCGAACTTGCCATATTGCCAGACGATATGTTTTTGCGGGTTGACCAGCACGACCCGATTGTCCGGGCAGCCGTTCTGGCTCGTGCAGAAGGGATCGATGCCGGCCGGAATGCCGGTGCCGGCCATCAGCGTCAGGCTGCCGACCCGTTCGGCATCGTTCACGCCCAGGACGGAGCGGGCGCTCAAATCCTGCGGTCCCAGGCCGAATGACCAGATGATGTTGCCGGTTGGGCCGATCTCGATGACCCGGTTGTTGAACTGATCTGCGATCAGAATATTTCCCGGTTGATTGAAGGTCCTAGCGCCCGCGGTCGAAGCCGCAAGCAAAATGCCAGCGGCGACGCCCGCCAGCACTGCCAAGTGCTTGCTTGCCTTCATGATTGCGTCTCCTCGGATCAATAGGGTCCCTTGGCTGCGCCAAGGTTAGCCCTGCGATTGAGACGCATCGCGAAATCGCTTTATTCCAGTGATTTCCCGAGATCAAAGGTGGTAGTGCCTTAGTCCGATCAAGCTGAGATATTACCAAAAGGGCGGCCGCAATTTCGAGCCGGCCGGGACAGCGCACGAGGGCACCGATGGATTTCCTGCAATATGCCAAGGACAAGCACGAGATCGAGCAGGTCTATATCCTGTATTGCGACCTGGTCGATCATAAGCGGTTAGACGGCAGGACGGGCGTCTTCACCCATGACGCGATCCAGGATTACTCGGCCGCCTACAACAATGTCGTTCATGGCGTGGAGCCGCTGATCGCCTCGATGCATGCCAATCTGGGCGAGGGCTCCAATTGCGGGCCGACCCACCACAATGTCGTGAATTTCCGCGTCTCGGTCGACGGCGACACCGCCGAGAGCCGGGCGCACTATTATGCCGTCCACAAGGGCCTCAACGCCTATGAGGGCCAGATCTATTCGATGTGGGGCGAATATCATGATTTCTGGCTGCGTACGCCTGAGGGCTGGCGCGTCAGCAAGCGCTTCTACACGATCTTCCTGACCGAGGGCCCGCACCAGATCTGCGGGCGGCCGTAAGAAAAAGCGGGCAGACATGAAAAGACCGGGGAAGATGCCTTCCCCGGTCTTGCACGACGCGGCCTATGCCTAGTTCGCGATGCTGGTCGCGATCTCGATATTGCCGCTGATTATCTTGCCGGCATTCTTGAACTTGGTCAGCAGCACCGAGATTCCGTCGACCATGATCTTCGCCGGCTTGCCGTTGACCATGGTGATCGTCTGCCGATTGGCGAAGATCTGGACAGTGCCGTCCAGCGTCTTGAAGAGCACCTTGTTGGCCGGCGCGATCCCGGTGAACTTGACGTTCCTGGCGCCGAACGCGGCGGAGTTGATCGTCACGCCGCCGATCGAGACGCTGCCGCCCGGCGTGCGGGTGCCGCTGGTGCTCGCCAGGAAGCTCGCTTTCGACGCCAGCCTGGTCGTCGTCAGCGTCATCAGCACCGACGAGCCGTTCTTGACCGTGACAGCGAGCGACCCGATGGTCGCCGATCCGTTCGCCGTCCGCTGGCCCGAGGCGCTGGTGCCGGTGGCGCTGGCGATACTGGTCAGCGTCTTGGCATTGCCGGTGAGGCTTACACCGCCCTTGAAGGCGGTCGTCTTCGTATAGGTCGGCACAGCATTCTTCTGACTATAGGCCGCGCTCGGCGACGACCCGGCAGCCATGACCTGGTTCGGCAGGCTCGACACCTGGCCGCTGACATTGAAGACGATGTTCATCGCCTTGCCCACGCTGGCCGCCGCAATGGCTGGCGGCGGTGGGGGAGGCGGCGGCGGGGGAGGTGGCGGCGGTGGCGGTGGGGGAGGCGGCGGTGGGGGCCCACCCCAGTTGGGCACCGCGCTGGCAGCCATTGCTGAAATCGCGCCGGTTGCAGTGATCAGGCCGACAGCCACAGCGGTGACGGCGCTCAATCGGGCAGGCAACATTTCCGAAATCCTCCGGTAAGAACTTTCCGCCGCGCGACGGGGTCGCATCGGCTGGGACACCTATTGGACGGAAACGCAGCCGAACTATTCCCGCTTCCGTGCCGGGAGGACGAAAATTTTGAAGCGAGGCTTTTCGGGCAGGGCAAGGCACGAAGGGTTCGCTGTGCTCGCGGCCCTCAGCCGGAGCGCATGCGCGCTCCGACCTTTCCCCGCGACCAGAGGTTGCCAATTGCGAAGTGCAGTCAGCCGCTTTTGGTGGCGGGGAAGGTCACATAGCAGCTACTTGGGTGCGATCACGCTGCCGTTGAAGTCGCAGAAAGTGTGGCAGAGGAACGTATCGATCATGAAGTCGGTGCATTCCGGGTCATACCAGCGGTCGATATGGCCCCAATGGTGGGGGTGCAGCATATAGGCGCCGTGCAGGCCGGAGATGTCCTCGTATTCCTGCTCCCAGATATGGGTCCAGGGGCGGGAGCCGGAGGCTTCCTTCACCCGGCTTACCTGCCAGTTCTTGATGGTGGGAATATAGATTCCCATCATGTAGGTCTCGCGGTCGAACTTCTCGATCGCCGCTTCGTTCGGCGCCTTGCTGACGCTGAGGAACAGGGTGCGATAGGCGCCTTTGTCCGGCGCACCGGGCTTTGAGCCGCTGCGCCCGCCCTCATAGGCCGCGCTTTCCGCCAGCTTCACTTGGCCCGGGTCGGCGATGACCGCGTCGATCGCCTTGCCGCCGGCGGCGTCGGCCTGCCAGGCGCGGTAGGCGGCCTCGTCGGCGAACTGCAGGTGCCAGATATAATCCCCGCCGTTATAGACGTTGGGGTAGGTAGGGTTCAGCATCGAACGGACGACGCCATGGGCCTTGGCCGCGTTGTTCAGCGCGGCCTCCAGCTTGGAACGGTCGCCGCCCTCGGCCGCCGTGATCAGTTTGGTCAGCTTAAACATTGCACAGGCTCTCCACGTCGGCGATGTCGCTCAGGAAGCAGCGATGGCGTTTCTCGATCAGCGGCTCGATGCTCTGCCAGAACTCGGCCACCTTGGGGTTGCGGCGGCCGTGGAAGCTCATGCCCCACCAGGCCGGCGCGCCCTGGACGGTCCAGGTGATGAACAGCGTGTTGCCCTGATCGTCCTGGTCGTTCATCCACATCGGCGGGGTGATCAGGCGGCTGACCAGGGTCATGCCGCGCTCTTCCTTGGCCGCCGGGGCATAGCGCTCCATATAGGCCGCCAGCACTTCCTGGGCCTTGCCCGGCCTGGCCGTGATTTGATCCTGGATATAGATCGTTTCGTTATGGTCCACCTGGCTCATTTCAGGCTCCGCGCCGGGTGATGACGGACTTGCCGTCGAGGCTCATGGTCGTCCGGCCGATCTCGTCCAGATACATGTAGGAGAAGGCGATCTTGCCGGTCAGGCTCCTGGGCTCGGCCGAGACCAGCGCCAGGGCCGCCTCGGCGATATGATCGACCGGCTCG
>CAZNNJ010000562.1:0-4365 GCA_964574305.1 uncultured Rhodospirillales bacterium
GGAGGGGGTCGAGGCGCCTTGGAGATAGGCTTCTGGGAGGACCGCCGTCAGCGCCCTCCCGGCCAGCGGCCGCGGTTCCAGGAAGCCCGGGAAGTACGAGCCCTTGCGCAACTTGGGAATGCGCAGCTCCACCGTTCCAGCCCGCGTCTCCCAATCCCGCTCGCGGTAGCCGTTGCGCAGCGCCAGGCGATCGGCCGTGCGCTCGCCATGATCCGCCCCGGTCAATCCCCGGACCTCCAACTCCATCAGCCGCTCGGCGGCAAAGCCAATCATCTCCCGAAGCACATCGGCATCAGGGCTCTTTTCCAAAACAGCGCGAAGCGCCATCATCTCATCGGTCATCGTGGTCACCTTTGGCTAAGGTTTTGTTGTGGTGACCAGACGTTACCGAAGATCCACGATGACCAACCAGCGGATCAGCCCCTTAGGGCGGCTACGCCGCCCTGCAGGCCTCATCCGCTGAAACCGCTCCTACACCACCCAATGGGACGCGACCTCGACGTCGGCGCTGGGCCGCCTGATAATCGGGTTAGAAGGTCGGGTGAGCCATGCTGCGAGACGTGCTTCGCGAAGGCGCACTCCACCGAGATCGGCTTCACTCGACCCTGCGTCCCCGTGGAGGGACTTCGGTGCGCTGAACGGAAGGGTATCAGTGATGCCGAGGCCCGGTTTCAGATGTTTCTAGGCATTGCAGGTAGTTTGCTCGCGTTCTTATTTCTCATGCGCAACCAAGATGATTCGACCGTCATTTTTGTCGATCTGCACTATCGCAACACCACCTACTCGTAGAGTAAACCAGGGACGCTTAAAAGTTCCGCGAACAGTCCATATGTCGCCCGACAACTCAGCATGAAAGGGCTTTTCTTCGTCCACTATCTTAGAGCCGTAAATTGGCACCAAAATCGCTTCAGCGATGCGCTCGGCAGTGTCTGCGTTTGGAACAAAGCCTCCTGCCGGCATTGCCTTCCCTGGTTGGTAGCCGCCTTGTGCTTGCGCATAATTCGACGTGGTGACAGAAATTAGCAATAGCAATATTGCAATTACGCTCGACAGTCTCATGCTCTGCGGATGGGCTGATTTCGCTAACTCGTAGGGATGCATGGTTTGTCCGCTCCAGTTCCAATAAGCCGCCCGTTTGAAGCCCGAGTATCTGACCCTGGAGTATATTCCCTGATATCGCCAGATGGCGTCCCGAGATAGCTATTCTGCCCCATTTGGTCAGCAGCGTTGAAGTCCGCGTCCGAATATTGTTCTGGGAGATAGCCAGGAGTTAGAGCTCCGTGAGTATGATACGTAGCACCGCAATTGAGGAATATGCAGATTCCAGGATCAGACTGGTCAACAGTGCCAATGTTTGGGCTGGTGAAGGAATATGTATTACTAAAGTACTTCTCATAGATTCGTCCAGCATATTCCCGATCCTGGGCAATCGATTGTGCGTCGTAGGTTCGTATTGCGGCCCCGGCAGCTTGCTGCTCAGTTGGAAACTTGTCGCCCGGCTTGTAACACGGATTTGTTGGCTGATCACACAGGCCGAACGGATCCCATTCATTAATGGGGTTTCCACTCACATAAGCGTAGAGATTGATCCCGCCGAGGAGTCCGATTGGATCACTTTCGATATAACGGCCGATAGTCGGGTCGTAGTCACGCATCCAGTTTTGCGAGAGGCCGGATTCGGAGTCGGCGTACTGGCCGGGGAACATCAGCAGATTGGTCGCCGGTCCGGTGGCCGAAGACGCGATGCCGAATGGATCGAAGATGCCATCCCAAGCGATCGCGCCAGAGCCATCGGTCAGCTTCTGCGGCCGGTTCAACTGGTCAGCGTGGACGAAGTAGATAGCCGGGCTGGATCCGGTATCGTCGACTTGGCCGATCGGCAGGCCGTCGAGCCAAAGAAAGTCTCTGAGCACAGCGCCGGAGCTGTTTGCTTCCTCGATCAAATGCCCCGCGGGGTCGTACAGGAACACGGTGGTTGCGGCCCCCGCTGTCTTCGACACTCGCTGCCCGAGCGCGTTGTGGGTGTAGCTTCCCACGGTCGAACCATTGATCGATGTCGAGGCAAGCCGGCCGGAACTATCGTAGCCATAGACGACGTCGGTCAGCGGATTCTTGACGTCTTCCGAGGTTTGGCCGGACGCCAGATAGCTCAAGGTCCGCACGTTGCTGCCGCGGCTGATGGTCGAGATCCGGTTAGCGGTCGGCGAGTACACATAGGTGTCAGTCGTGGTGCCATTGACGGTCGTGAGCCGGTTGCCGACGCCGTCATAGCTGTAGGACAGAGCCCCATAGTAGCCGGTTCCCGAAGCCAGCCGGTTGAGGTTGTCGTAGGTGAAGGTCTGGCTGCGGCCGCTCGACAGTCCGTCGGTGATCGACGTGATGTTGCTGGCCAGGTCGTAACCATAGGACAGATTCTGGATGCCTGTGCCGCCGATCGCGGTGTTGATGCTCGAAATGCGGCCGTCTAGGTCGCGACCGACAGCAAGCACGGCGCCGGGGCGCTGGCGACCAAGGACTGTACTTCACGATCGACTAAATAGTCGTCCGTGAACAACTCCGAGGGCTTTGATATCTCGTAGTTTTGTGGCGTTGTGAAGTTACGGGATTTGCCAGAAACTGGGTGAAGAGACGCGGTTTTCCTGCGTTTTCGATTCCCAGTTTTTCGGTTTTATGATTCGATTCCTCTTGGGTTTTGGGCTCGGAGGATTGGATGTCGCAGCCGCGGGACGATCGTCAGAAGGACCTTTTGCAGCCTGCATTGGATCAGATCATCGCGCTGGGTCATCCGCTGGTCCGGCTGGGGCGTGAGATCGATTGGGCGTTCCTCGAACGCCGTCTCGGCGAGGTCTACAAGACGCATGACGGGCATCCACCGCTGCCGATCCGTCTGGTGGCGGGACTGTTGATCCTCAAGCACATGCATTCGCTGTCGGACGAGCAGTTGTGCGCCCGGTGGGTCGAAAATCCGTATTGGCAGCACTTCTGCGGCGAGCAGGTTTTCCAGCACAAGGCGCCGTTCGACCGGTCGTCGCTGACGCGCTGGCGCCAGCGGCTGGGCGAGGAGCGGCTGGCGGCGCTGATCCAGGAGAGCCTGCGGGTCGCGCACGCGACCGGGGCGCTGGCTCCCCGGGACCTCGAGCGGGTGGCGGTCGACACGACCGTGCAGCCCAAGGCGATCGCGCATCCGAGCGACGCCAGGCTGACCCACAAGGCGATCGTCAAGGTGGTCGCCTTCGCCAAGGCGAACGGCGTCGCGCTGCGCCAGAGCTATCTGCGCGTGGCCAAGCGGGCGGCGATCATGGTCGGCCGCTACACCCATGCCCATCAGTTCAAGCGCGCCAATCGCGCGCTGCGCTTCCTGCGCAAGCGGCTCGGCCGGCTGATCCGCGATGTCGGGCGCAAGATTGCCGGCAGTGCCGAGCTGGTCGACCGCTTCGCGCCGCTACGCTCATTGGCCGTCCGGGTGCAGTTCCAGCACCAGCGCCAGCGCGGCCAGAAGGTCTATTCTTTGCACGCGCCGGAGGTCGAGTGCATCGGCAAAGGCAAGGCCAGGGCACCCTACGAGTTCGGCTGCAAGGTGTCGGTCGCGACCCCGGTGACCCAGCCCAAGGGCGGCCAGTTCGTGCTCCACGCAAAGGCGCTGCACGGCAATCCGTTCGACGGCCACACGCTCGCCGGCGCCATCGCCGACATCGAGAACAACACCGGCGTCGAGGTCAGGCGAACCCATGTCGACAAGGGCTATCGCGGCCATGACTATGCCAACAAATACCGCGTCTGGATCAGCGGCCAGGTCCGCCGAACAACCGCCGCCATCAAGCGCGAGATGAAGCGCCGCGCCGCGATCGAGCCCGTCATCGGCCATCTCAAGGCCGAGCACCGCATGGAGCGAAATTACCTCAAGGGGCGCGACGGCGACCGCATCAATGCCGTCCTCGCCGCCGCCGGCTTCAACTTCCACCTCCTGATCAGGTGGCTCGAACGCCTTTTGCTCGCCTGGATCTCACGCCTCTTCGGCAAAATCCCCAGCGTCCTCTTCGGTTAAATCAATCAGCCAGGCCGTACTTCACGGACGACTAAATAAATACTTTAATTTGGTTCGTTCGTGGTCGGCCCTTCTTGGCGGAATCTCCGTGGGGCCACCGTGAGTCTATGACTCCGGTAGAGGATCGCCTCCACACTGCTCTTATTAGATCGCAACCCTTTGATTACCCATGAACTGGAGATGAATGCCATTCTCGGAGGACTTGCGGGTTTGGCATTCGGGGCGGTCTGGCGGCAGGGTCACGCCGATGCCAGATGAGATCCAGTCGGCGGCGACGCCGGCGTAAGGCGTTACCACAAAAGCTTGGTTTGCCGGGCATT
>CAZNNJ010000563.1:0-4358 GCA_964574305.1 uncultured Rhodospirillales bacterium
CGGCGCGCAGCACGTCCAGGCACATGATGTTGCCCGAGCCCTCCCAGATCGAGTTGAGCGGCATTTCGCGGTAAATGCGGGCCATCGGCCCTTCCTCGACATAGCCGTTGCCGCCCAGCACCTCCATCGCCTCGCCGGCCAGCATCGGACCGCGCTTGCAGATCCAGTATTTGGCCGCCGGCGTCACCAGCCGGGCGAAGGCGGTTTCCGCAGCGTCATCCGGCCGGTCATAGGCACGGGCGAGACGCAGCGCGAGCCGCATCGCCGCCTCGGCCTCCAGCGCCAGATCGGCGATGACGTTCCGCATCAGCGGCTGGTCGATCAGCTTCTTCTGGAAGGCGGTGCGGAAGGAGGCATGATGCGCCGCCTGGGCCACCGCCTGGCGCATCAGGCCGGAGGTGCCGAGCGCGCAGTCCAGCCGCGTATAGTTGGCCATCTCGATGATCGTCGGGATGCCCCGCCCCTCCTCACCGACGGCCCAGCCCAGAGCGCCATCGAACTCGACCTCGCTCGAGGCATTGGAGCGGTTGCCGAGCTTGTCCTTCAGCCGCTGGATGCGGATGGCATTGCGTTCACCGTCCGGGGTCCAGCGCGGCAGGAAGAAGCAGGTCGGGCCGGCATCCGCCTGGGCCAGCACCAGGAAGGCGTCGCACATCGGGGCGGAGAAGAACCATTTGTGGCCGGTCAGGCGGTAGGGCTCGCCCGCGCCACGCGCCGCGACAGGTTCGGCCCGCGTCTGGTTGGCGCGCAGGTCGCTGCCGCCCTGCTTCTCGGTCATGCCCATGCCGATCAGCGCGCCGGTCTTTTCCGGACCCGGCCGGAAGCGTTTGTCGTAACTGCGGGAATAGATCCGCGGCAGCCACTCCGCCGCGATCTCCGGCTGGCGCTTCAGCGCCGGGACCGAGCCATAGGTCATGGTGACCGGGCACTGCACCCCGGCCTCGACCTGGCACATCATATGGACGCCGGCCGCCCGGGCGACGTGGGCGCCGGGCTTGGGCTCGGCCCAGGGCGCGCTGTGCAGCCCCTGCCCGACCGCGAGCGTCATGAGCGCGTGCCAGGCGGGGTGGAACTCGACCTCGTCGATCCGGTGGCCGTAACGGTCGAACGTATGGAGGATCGGCGAATTACGGTTGGCGAGGTCGCCCAGCGCCAGGGTTTCGGCGGCGCCCAGCGCCTGGCCGAAGGTCGCAAGACTGTCCGCCGCCCAGCCGGCGCCCTCGGCCGCGACCGCGCCCATCAGCGCCGGATCGGTCGAGAACAGGTCGTAATCCGCGAGCGGCGGCGGCTGATTGGTTACGCTGTGCGTCTCACCCATGCTCAAAGACCATGTCGGTTGCCGATCCCGTTCCCCACAAGATGGTGCCTGGTGGATTTGGCCGCCACCCGGCGGCATCTTTTTGCCCTTACAGGAAATCCAAAGGTTAAATTTTTACGTTTTACCGTCGGAATCTTTTACACACCGGCCGGCCGTTTTCATCAACCATCCGCTAATATATTGAAAGATTGCGGTTTTGAAACTTGGCACGAAAGTTGCTGTGAATAACGCGTACAAACACGCCGCCAAGCGGCAAGGAGTTGCTGGATGTTCAAGCTTCTGCAGATGACCGCGATCCTGGGTGCAGGTCTGCTCCTTGCCTGCGGTGCGGCGGAGGCCACTACGGTCCCGGCGGGCACGTTGACGCTCTCGCCGCTGCACTACAACCCAACCGTCGATCCGACCAACGGGACGATGACTCTGGGCGTGACCACGACGGGACGCAAGGGCGTCACCTATTCGGGCGGCACGGGCCAATTCGCCAGTCTCGAGGACCCGCCGCTGGCCGGTTTCTCGACGCAGTTGGTCAGCTTCGGCGCCCTTGCCGGCGACTCGGTCGATTATTCCGGGGCCAATGCGATCAGCAATTTCCTCACCTTCTATGACAGCCCCAACGGCGCCAGCATCGCGGAGACCTACACGTTTAACCTGGACCAGAGCATCACGACCGTCAGCAACACCGTGACCGGCCAGGGCCAGACCATCGCCCTCTATATCCTGGGCGACCTGACCGGCACCGGCGCCGACGGCGATTTCCTCGATGCCACCCCGACCGCGCTGACCCTGACCTTGAACGAAACCGGCGGTTCGGCATGGACCTTCTCGGCGACGTTGTCCAACCCGCCGCCAGGCGTCTCCACGCCGGAGCCGGCCAGCATGCTGCTGATGGGCACCGGCCTCGCCGCGCTCGGCGCCATTCGCCGCCGGCGCGCCTCCAAGTAACCCAGTCGGGCATGGCTCGACCCTCAACGGCGCCTTCGGGCGCCGTTTTTTATTGCCTCCGGCATGGCAATCGCGCCTCCTCGGGCCGATCTTGTGAGAGCGAACCAACAGGAGCCGCCAATGTCCCGTGGGACCATCCAGGTCGACGACCGCCTTGCCGATTATCTCGACGCCACCAACCGGGCGGAAACGCCGGCCCAGCTGAGGCTGCGCCAGGACACCGGCAGGATGCAGAATGCCGGCATGCAGATCGGCGCCAACCAGGGCAGCTTCATGGCCTTCCTGGTCGGGCTGACCGGGGCCAGGAACTGCCTGGAGATCGGCACCTTCACCGGCTACAGCGCTCTCACCGTCGCCCAGGCGCTGCCGCCGGACGGCAGGCTGATCTGCTGCGACGTTTCCAAGGAATGGACCGATATCGGCCGCACGGCCTGGAGGGAAGCCGGGGTCGCGGACAAGATCGACCTCAGGCTCGGCCCCGCGGCCGAGACGCTGGACCGGCTGATCGTCCATGGCGGGGCCGGCTGCTTCGATTTCGCCTTCATCGATGCCGACAAGGAGAATTACGCCCGCTATTACGAGCAATGCCTGATCCTGCTGCGCAAGGGCGGGCTGATCGCGATCGACAACATGCTGTGGGACGGTGCGGTCGCCGATCCCGCCGACACCAGCGAATCGACGGTCGCGATCCGGGCTTTGAACGCCAAGCTGCGCGACGATTCCCGGGTCGATTTCAGCCTGATCCCGGTCGGCGACGGCATCGCGCTCGCCCGTATATTATAAAGTTTACACGTCCGCGATGAGGCGGTCCCGGCGGCGAACGCCGGGAACATTTCCCTGTTTCCTCGTGTAAGTTGGTGGCATCCGGCGGCGGCTACACTATAACGTCTTTGCTGCAAAAATATCACGTCCGCGCCACGCGCCAGCCATAAAGCCGATCCAGATTGCCATAACGACAACCAGGGGACTCATCATGACCGGCCCGACCCAAAATCATCTCCGCATCCGCTTTTTGCGAACAGCTTTCCGAGGCCTGGCGCCCGCAGTGCTCGCCGTCCTGATCGGCGGCAGTGCCGCCGCGCAGGACGACCAGGAGCCGCCGGCCCTGGTCGGCCGTATCTCGGCCATCCATGGCAGCGCCTCGATCCAGCGCTCCGACGAGCAGGACTGGGTCGACGCCGGCATCAACGAGCCGGTCACGGTCGGCGACGCCGTCTATGCGCCACAGGACAGCGACGTACGCCTCCAGATCGGCGCAACCGACCTCGATCTCCAGTCCGACAGCGAGATCGATATCGCCCAGCTTGACGACAATGCCGGCACCATCCGGCTGGACAGCGGCACGCTGGACATACGGGTCTCCGCGCTGCCTACCGCCGACGGATTGTCGATCGCGACGCCGCGTGGCACGGTGCGGCTGACCCAGCCCGGCGTCTACAGCATCGATGCCGGCGACGAGAACGACCCGACCCGGGTCACCGCCTTCACCGGCTCGGCCCGGTTGGGGGATTCGGCCACCGCCGTCGCCGTGCAGGAAAGGCAGGTGCTGATCATCAGCGGCACGCCCGATACCCCGACCTATTCCTACAGCAGCGACATCGGCGATTATCCCAGCGAGTGGCGCACCCCGCCGCGCGTGGTCCAGGTGCGCGAGACCGAGCGCTATGTCGCGCCCGAGATGACCGGCGCCGAGGACCTCTATCAGTACGGCGCGTTCGAGAGCGCGCCGGATTACGGCACGGTGTGGTATCCGCGCGACGTGCCCACCGACTGGCAGCCTTACCGCTATGGCCACTGGGTCAATGTTCGGCCGTGGGGCCAGACCTGGGTCGACGACCGGCCCTGGGGCTTCGCGCCGTTCCATTACGGCCGCTGGGCCTTCATCGGCCATCGCTGGGGCTGGGTCCCCGGCCAGTACACGCCGCACCCGGTCTATGCCCCGGCGCTGGTCGCCTTTGTCGGCGGCGGCGGGCTGAACCTCTCGATCTCGATCGGTGGCGGTGGGGGCGGCTACGGGCGCGGCGGCGCGATCGGCTGGGTGCCGCTGGCGCCGGGCGAGGGCTATCACCCGCCCTATCGCGCCAGCCAGACCTATATC
>CAZNNJ010000564.1:0-4332 GCA_964574305.1 uncultured Rhodospirillales bacterium
ATCCCGCAAGAATGGTGCTTGAGACAAGGTCTGCGGCCCAGCAGTGGGCGCCCATGCCCGCCAACGCGCTTTGGCCAGACCATGCGGATATAGCCGGCCTTGCCCAGCGCCTGGCTGAACGCCCGATTGCCGCCCGCCCAGCTGTTGACCAGCTTCGGCGCATCGGTCGGCGGCATGTGCTGCTTGATGAAGGCGCGGATTTCCTCGCGTAAGGCCACGGCCCCCGGCGGCGGTGCGAAGGGCGATACGCGGAATGTCTGGATCGGTTGTGTCATTGAATCTGTGCGCTTTCCGGCGAGGCCGTCTCCCCCGGAGACTTATAACGCCTTTCACGCGCCGGGCCAGCGCCGCGCCATGCGGGCGCGACAAATGATACTCGGCGGGCCATGATCGGCTTATGCCGTCGCCGATTCGCCTCATCGTTCGCCTGACCCCGCGCGGCGGGCGGGATGCGGTCGAGGGCTGGGCGCGGGACCAGGATGGGCGGCCCTATCTCAAGGTTCGGGTGGCGGCCCCGCCGCTCGATGGCGCTGCCAACGCGGCGCTGGAGCGGCTGATCGCCAAGGCGCTGAAACGTCCGAAGGGCGCGGTGCGGATCGTCTCCGGCGAGCACGCGCGGCTGAAGCAGCTGGAGATCGACGGCGCAGCAAAGACCGATCTTACTGAGGCCTTCGGCGCGCCGGGCTAACCTGCGCTTCGCATGATTTCATCCACCCGGCGCGTCGGTCTATAGAAGCGTCGCACGACAGGCGAGTGGGGAAATCATGATCGACTATCATCGTTCGGCGCTGGAACTCGAGCTCGAAGCCAGGACCACGGCCTTTATCCGCGACCAGATCATTCCCTATGAGCACGACCCGCGCATCCTGGGGCACGGTCCGTCGGACGCGCTGCGCATCGAATTGCAGGCCAAGGCCAAGGCGGCGGGCCTTCTGGTGCCGCACCTGCCGCAGGCCTATGGCGGGCACGGCCTCAATCACCGCCAGACCGCCACCGTCTTCCGCGCCGCCGGCTATTCGCTGCTGGGGCCGGTGGCGATGCACATCATGGCGCCGGACGAGGGCAACATGTACCTGCTGGACCAGGTCGGCACGCCCGAGCAGAAGGCGCATTTCCTGCGCCCGCTGGCGGCCGGCGAGACCCGCTCCGCCTTCTTCATGACCGAGCCTGACGGCGGAGCCGGCTCCGACCCGTCGCTGCTCGCCACCACCGCGCGGCGCGACGGCAACCATTGGGTGATCTCCGGCCGCAAATGGCTGATCACCGGGGCCGAGGGTGCCGGCGTCGGCATCGTCATGGCCAAGACCGAGACCGCCGCGACCCTGTTCGTGATCGACCTGCCGCATCCCGGCGTGGTGATCGAGCGGGTGCTCAACACGATCGACCGGACCATGCCGGGCGGCCATGCGGTGGTGCGGTTCGACGATGTGCGGGTCAATGCCGACCAGATACTGGGCGAGGTCGAGGGCGGCTTCACCGCCGCGCAGATCCGCCTGGCGCCGGCGCGGCTGACCCACTGCATGCGCTGGTGGGGCGCGGCCAACCGGGCCCATGCCGTCGCCACCGACTATGCCTATCACCGCCAGGGCTTCGGCAAGCCGCTGATCGATCATGAGGGCGTCGGCTTCATGCTGGCCGACAACGAGATCGACCTGCACCAGGCGCTGCTGACCATCGACCATGCCGCCTGGGTGCTGGACCAGCACGGGCCGCTCAGGGAGGACACCGCTGTTTCCGGCCGGGCCAAGGTCGCGGTGTCGGAGGCCTTGTTCCGCGTCGCCGACCGCTCGGTCCAGATCATGGGCGGGGCGGGGGTCACCGGCGACAGCCCGGTCCAGCAGATCTTCCGCGATATCCGCGCCTTCCGCATCTATGACGGCCCGACCGAGGTCCATAAATGGTCGATCGCCAAGCGGATCAAAGCTGGCATCCGCGACAGGAAGCCTGCCTAGGCAGCTATTATTCAAAATTTGGAAACGGTATGTCTCGAAATTAGCCACTAATCCCCGCACGGGCGCGTGATTATTTGACCCCTTGCCAGCCGAAACCGGCCGGGCAAAGAGGCGAAAGATCATGATTGTCGCGGGTTTGAGCCATATCGGGCACACGGTTTCGGCGGTGTCCACGGTGCTGAATATTCCGGAGCGCGGCCGCACCGCCGCCCCGGCGCTGCTGACCCTGGCGGGCTTCACCCCGGTCCAGGTCGAGGTGCTGATCTCGGGTTTCGTCGTCGCACTGGCGGGCTTGCAGTTGATCCTGCGCCGCGCCCGGGGCCTAATGCCGGTTCTGATTCCCGCCCGCCGACACTGACCACCCCAAAAGGATCGCCCGATGTCAAAGCCGCGCCTTCTCGCCATTTCCGGCAGCCTGCGCAAAGCCTCCGGCAACACCGCGATCCTGAGGGCCCTGGCCGAGATGGTCTCCGACAAGGCGACGATCGAGATTTTCCCGCTCGACGACATCCCGCTCTACAACCAGGACATCGACACCGATCCCTGGCCGCCCGCAGTGACGGCGCTGCGTGACGCCATTGCCGCCGCGGACGGCGTGGTCATTTCCTCGCCCGAATATAATTACGGCATGTCGGGCGTTCTCAAGAATGCGCTCGACTGGGCCTCGCGCCCCTACGGCAAGGCCAAGCTGACCGGCAAACCGGTGCTGACCATCACCGCCTCGATGGCCTCGACCGGCGGCGTGCGTGCTCAGCTGCAGCTCAACGAGACGCTGACTGCCATCGCCGCCCTGGTCGTGCTGCGCCCGCAGGCGGTGATCGGCTCGGTCCTGCAAAAGATGACCGACGGCAGGTTCACCGACGAAACCTCGCTGAAATTCCTCAACGCCGCCGTCGACGACCTGCTCCGCGACATCGCCAAGACCAAGGCGGTGATCAAGCAGGAGAGCTGATTTCCTATTAATCATCCGTCTGCGTCTGATTCTTGACCGGCCACCGGATTCCCGTCACCATCCCGGCAACTATTTCAGGGGAGGATCGGGATGCGTGCGTGGCAGGTGAACGGCCAGGGTGAGCCCAAGGATATTCTGAAGCAGGTTACGCTCGATCTCGCGCCGGCAGGGCCGGGTGAGCTCAATTGCCAGGTGATCGCCAGCGCCCTGGCCCTGCCCGACGTCCTGCTCTGCCGCGGCGTCTATCCGCTGACCCCGCCGCTGCCGTTCGTGCCGGGCCTGGAATTCGTCGGCACGGTGACCGAGGCCGGCGTCGGCACCGCCACGCCGGTCGGCGCCAAGGTGATGGGCGTCGCCGCCTTCACCATGGGCCACGGCGCCTTCGCCGACAGCTGCAAGACCTATGAGATGATGGTCTATCCGGTGCCCGACGGGATGGACGACGCCGAGGCGGCGGCTTTCACCATTGCCTATCACACCGCCTATATCGGCCTGGTCCGGCGCGGCAAGATGGAGGCCGGCGAGACGGTGCTGGTCCACGGCGCCGCCGGCGGCACGGGCTTCGCCGCCATCCAGCTGGCCAAGGCGCTGGGCGCCACGGTGATCACCACCGCCGGTGGCGCGGAGAAGGCGGCGGTGTGCCGCGAGCTTGGCGCCGACGTCGCCATCGATCATACCGCGGGCGACTGGGTGAAGGCGGTGAACGACGCCACCAGCGGACGTGGCGTCGATGTCGTGTTCGACCCGGTCGGCGGCGAGATGTTCGAGAAGTCGCCCGACTGCATGGCCTCCGAAGGCCGCCTGCTGCCGATCGGCTTCGCCTGCGGCCGCTGGGGCCAGATCTCGCCGGTGACGCTGACCCTGAAGAACATCTCCATCGTCGGCGCGCTCGCCGGCGGCTTCCCGCGCGACTACATGATGTCGATGCACAATCATCTGGTGGAGCTCTACCGGAAGGGCGCGATCAGGATGGTGATCGACCACCGCATCGGCTTCGACGACATCGCCCAGGGCGTCCAGGACGTCGCCGACCGCAATGTGCGGGGAAGGATCGTGGCGATCCACTAAGAAGAATTTAGCCACAGATTACACAGATAAACACAGATGATGAATTTTTCGCTGCGCGGCTTCCCGCCGCCGAAGGCGGTAATATTCGGATTTAATCTGTGTTCATCTGTGCAATCTGTGGCTAATTCTTCTTGTTAAGCCGCCGCGCGCTTCAGCCAGGGTTCGCCGGCTTTCCTGACATAGGTCGCGAAGACGTAGCGCCACGGGATCAGGAACGGGAAGACCGCGATCAGCAGGCATTCATAGACCGTTTCGGTGGTATCCGCATCCAGGCGGCCTGCCGACCAGAGGGGCAGGGCGACCCGCAGCAGCCAGATCGTCTTCCAGGTCATTTCGAAGAACAGCAGCGGCAGCATCTGC
>CAZNNJ010000565.1:0-4323 GCA_964574305.1 uncultured Rhodospirillales bacterium
GCCGTCGGTCCGCATCGCGGCGATCGCCTTGTGCGCCTTTCCGTCGGCGCCGGTCGCATCGTAGAGGACCAGCGGCGTGCCCAGATCCTGCTCCCAGATGTCGTGATGGACGACCTGGTAGTGCCAGCGCGGCTTGCCGGTCTTGATGTCGAGCGCGACGACGCTGTCGGTATAGAGATTGTCGCCGCCCCTGAGCTCTCCGCCCCATTGCGGCACCGGGTTGCCGACGCCGAAATAGATCAGGCCCAGCGCCGGATCGACCGCGCCGTTGACCCAGACGCCACCGCCGCCTTTCTTGTAGATGTCGTCGCCGGCCGGCCAGCTATCGTGCCCGGCCTCGCCCGGGGCGGGGATCGTGTTGAAGCGCCAGAGCTGCTTGCCCGTCTTGGCGTCGAGCGCGACGATGCGCCCGTCCAGCCCGTAATCTCCGTTGGCGAGGCCGGTAATCACCTTGCCGTCGACATAGGTCGGGCCGGCCGGCAGGGCCTGGCCCTTCAGCGGCGGATCGTCGCCGACGATGCCGGTCCAGACCAGTTCGCCGGTCTTTTCCTTCAGCGCCACGATATGGCCGTTGGACAGGCCGACATAGACCATGCCGCCGCCCACCGCGACGCCCTTGTACATGCCGGAGGCGGCCGCCTCGGGCTTGTAGTTCCAGATTTCCTCGCCGGTCTCAGGGTTGATCGCATAGACATGCGCGCCCGCCGTCAGGAACATCATCCCGTCGGCGACGACCGGCGAGGCACGCGACTGCTCTCCGTCGAACTTGTGCATCCAGGCGCCGCCCAGCTGCTTCACGTTGGCCGCGTCGATCTGCTTCAGTGTCGAGAAGCGGGAATTGTCCCAGCCGCCCGCCACCGCCGGCCAGTCCTTGCCCGCCGGCTGGCGAAGGTCGGGACCGCCCGCGCCCGCGGCAAGAACCGGCATCGCGATCGCGCCCGACAGCAGGGCGGCCACCACCCACTTGGACTGGCTGGACATGTTCTTCCCCTTAGTTTTCGCGCCCTGGGCGAGCGCGGCTGTTTCTCATCCGGACAGTTCGCGCCGGACGAAATCGCACCGCCGGCGGAACATAATCTTGTGAAACAGTATTAAGTCTCGCTCAACGTGTCTATCGGCAAATTCAGACGCCGGCAGGCATGCCCGGGCCGTCGGGTGGGCTACGGAACGGTACCGTACGCCGGCTCAGTGGTACTCAATTCCTGATTTGATCCGTCGGATATTTCGAAACCCAGCGTACAGCTAGGAAAATGGCAGCTTTGCTCACCGATTTGCGATGCTTCGAACCGCTGCCGAGGGAAGTTCTTGACACCTCCTCAATGTCATGCTGCTCCTAGTATTAGGCTAAAATTACAAAGGCCCCGTCAGTGCGGGCCAAACCAAAAATTTTAGCGGGGGATGCAAGTAATATCGATGAAACCCAATTCGCGGATACCGGGATAAATGTATAAAAAACACACCCATCGGGAAGGTAGCCGTTTGTCGCGTGAGGAGCGGGCGGCCGATATTCTGAAGCATGCGCGCATTCTCTTCTGCGAAAAGGGCTATAGCGACACACTGGTCAGCGAGATTGCCGAGCGCGCCGGCGTGGTCGAGGGAAGTGTGTTCCATTATTTCCCGACCAAGCGCGACCTGCTGATCAAGACGGTCGAGCAATG
Organism: uncultured Rhodospirillales bacterium; assembly: GCA_964574305.1. GTDB lineage: Bacteria > Pseudomonadota > Alphaproteobacteria > BOG-932 > Roseiterribacteraceae > BOG-932. The sequence goes on from CAZNNJ010000565.1 coordinate 1,659, forward strand.
GTATGTCGGCCTGATCTGGGATTACGACCAGCGGCTGGAAAGCATCGAGGGCACCTGGAACCGCCTTCGCTTCATGATCTGGGGTCATCTCAACGTCATGCATGAAGAGCCTGAGATGACCAAGCTGATCCTGTACGAACTCGGCCCGGGCCCGGAATACCCCAGCACCGCGATCTATCAGCTCTCCCGCAACTATACCCGCCGTACGCTCGGCATCATCGCCGAGGGCAAGGCCTCCGGCGAGTTCCGCAACGACGTGCCCGATGCCGCTGTCCGCGCCATGATCTATGGCGGCGTCGAACATTATGCCTTTTCCTATCTGCGTGGCGTCGGCGACTTCTCGCCGGACGAGGCAGCCGATGCGATCACCGACGTGATCTATCGCGGCCTCGCGAATGAGGGCATCAACCAGGCCAACATGCTGCGCGAGCCGCTGCGCCAGATCGAGGACGGGCTGGCCCAGCTCAAGATCCTGACCGAGAACTCGTTGCCGTCCCCGGCCCCAACCTTGGTCCGCCGGGCGCGCACCTCACGGAAATAGCGGCTCAGAGCGCGGTCCAGTCCCCATCCTTCTCGGCGATCGCGCCGTCGTCGCGCAGCTTCTCCAGATGCGCCAGCAGCGAACGCGCCGCCCAGGGATGCTTGAATTCGGGCACGTCGTCATAGACGACCGGGGTCAGCGCCTCCAAGGTCGCCGTTCCCTGCTCGCGCACGGCCAGCAGACTCTTATATTCCCTGAGCTCGCGATGGCGGATCAGAAGTTCGATCATGTCGTCCGGCCGGCCGATCAGGAAGCCGTGGCCCGGCGCGAAATATTGGATTCCCTGCCCCCGGATCATCTTCAGCGACTCGATATACTGCGCCATCGACCCGTCCGGCGGATTGATGACCACGGTCGAGCCCTGCATGACATGGTCGCCGGTAAAGAGCAGCCGGTCCTCCTCCAGCAGATAGCAGAGATGGTTCGAGGCATGGCCCGGCGTATGGACGGCACGCAAGGTGCAGTCCGGCAGCGCGAAGCGGTCGCCGCTCGCGGGAAGGATATCGGGCTTGAAGGTCTGGTCCTGGTGCAAGCCCGCCGTGGGCGCCGGAAGCCCATGCACCGTGGCGCCGGTCGCCGCCTTCAGAACGGCGGCCGCCGGCGAATGGTCGGGATGGGTGTGGGTGGTGAATATCCAGCGGATCCGCCCCGGCGCGGCCAGCAGGGCGGCGATGTGGTCGTCCAGCAGCGGCCCCGGATCGATCACCGCGATGTCGCCGTCCTCGGGACCGATCAGATAGGAATTGGTGCCCGGGCCGGTCATGTAGCCGGGATTGGCGGCCGTCAGGCGGCGCACATTCCGGGTCAGCCGGGTGGCAACCCCGGGCGCGATCTCATAGGACGCAGTGCCCTTGCGGTCCGGATCGAGCAGCTTGATCTCGGCATAAGGCCCTTCGCCCGGCGCGACCAGCCGGTGGCCCTTGCCGCCGGTTGCCGGGATTTTTTGCGCTATTTTCTTCATGAGCCCAACTCAAATGATTGCCGAACCGCCCCTGGCCCAATAGAAAAGCATGCGGGCTCACCGCTCTTAGCACATAAGCGGCGCGCGGGCGTACCGGGCAGGGAAACCCGGGCGGAAATGCTGCGCCACGATGATGCAACTGGGTGTAGCCTCACAGGGTAAAGCAGGATATATGTCATCGCATCTCAGGGGAGGATTTGGATGAAAAAGCAATTTGTGGCGGCGCTTTTCGCGTCGACATTCCTATGGGCGGCGGGAGCCGCCATGCCGCAGGCCTATGCGGCCGAAGCCGTCAAGAACAGCGGCGACGATATCGGCGGCACCGTCACCAGCGCCAAGGGCCCTGAGGCCGGCGTGTGGGTGATCGCCGAGACGAAGGATCTGCCCACCCGGTTCATCAAGATCGTCGTCACCGACGACAAGGGTCAGTATCTGATCCCCGATCTGCCGAAGGCGAAATACAAGGTCTGGGTCCGCGGCTATGGCCTGGTCGACTCCGACCCGGTCGATGTCGAGCCCGGCAAGAACGCCGATCTGAAGGCCGTCGTCGCGCCGAGCCCCAAGGACGCCGCCGAATATTACCCGGCCAGCTATTGGTATTCGCTGCTGCAGCCGCCGGCCGCCAGCGAGTTCCCCGGCACCGGCGCCACCGGCAACGGCATCTCGCCGATGATGGTGACCCAGCAGCACTGGCTGGAGAACATGAAAGAGCAGTGCATGTTCTGCCATCAGTTGGGTGACAAGACGACCCGCACCTTGCTCACCGGCGGCAATTCGGTCGAGGGCTGGGCGCAGCGCATCCAGATGGCCCGCGCCGACGGCGACCCGGCCATCGGCAATAACGGCAAAAGCCTGTCCGGCCAGATGCAGAACAACATGGCCCATTTCGGCAAGGACCGGGGCCTGAAGATGTATGCCGAGTGGACCGACAGAGTCGCCGCCGGCCCCGTGCCGCCCCTGCCCACCGCCCCCAACGCGCCCCACCTGCCCCCCTTTAAAGAATGGGCAATTAAGGTCGTGGACTTTGGTGCCGGTGGGAAGGATTTCCGGTGATGTGGATTGCTCAACAAACGGCGGCGGGAGGCGATGGATCGGATAATATTTCTCCGCTTGAACCGGCCCCCGCTCATCGACTGGATCTCCTGTAACGTTAAACATCCGCC
>CAZNNJ010000566.1:0-4312 GCA_964574305.1 uncultured Rhodospirillales bacterium
CATCGGAGAGACCCCTTTCTGAACGGCGTCCGCTTCCAGGGGATGGCCGATGGCCTCATGGATGAGCGTTCCCCCCGCCTGCGCCGCGATGATGATGGGCATCTCCCCTAAAGGGGCGGGCGGCGCAATCAGACGGTCAAACGCGCGCTTCCGAACAATCCGCGACAACCTTACCAAATGCTTTTTCAGCAAAAGGTTAAACCCGCCGACAAGCCCAAAAAAAAACCAAAGAAAACGTGATATAACGGATGCCATCGAAAATCCGTATGATGTATCAGGAATGGGAAGCCGCCCAGCGATGGGCAAAAAAAAGCCCCGCCATTCCTTGCGGAAATAGCGGGGCCAGACTCGCAGGACACGCCTTTGAAAGGCGTAGTAGTCAAACGCACCTTGTGCGTGGGACCTAGTCGACGCACTAGACCCTAAATTTCGGTAGAAAGCTACACTTTTAAGATGTGCGTCCCGTGAACAAAGCGGGAAACACAAGGCATGGCTGTTATGCTTTTGTTACGAAAAGTACATGACCGTCATATGTCGAGCAGTTCGAACCGGGTCCGACATTCACAATCTGTACATCGAACGCCTTCGGCGCCGCCACATCCGCCGCCGTCAAGGCGAAGGTCAGCCGAGTCGCGGAGACATAGGTCGGCGGCCGATAGGTGCCGTTGACGAACAATTCCGATGACGGCGTGAATCCAGTTCCGTTCACGGTCATCGTGCGCACGCTGCTGCCGACGGGCAGGCTGGCCGGGCTGAAACCGCTGATCTTGAGGGGCGCTGCAACAGTGTTGAAGACCGCGTTACCGCGAATCTCGCCAGTGACCGTGAACTTGGCCGGGTTGGCCATATTTGCCATGTCCTCGGTCCAGCCGGCGAAAAACCAGCCGGACGCCGGCGTCGGGGTCACCTGCAATGCCGTTCCGGAACTGTAGAAGCCGTCGGCAGAGGCTGGGAAATATTTCAAGCTGCTGGCGCAGGCCGGGTCCGCCGCGAGATAGGGCCGGTATTGCAGCGTCACCGTCGCGGTGATGGTGCGCGAGGTCGAGGTCGCCGTCACCGAATGGGTGGCGGCGCCCTTGTCGCTCCAGCTTACCAGCAGCGAGCGTGTATTCGCGCTGCCATAGGGGTCCGAGGTCGAGACGGTGTGGATCGATCCTGGCTGCCAGGCGAACAGGCTGGGCCCATAGGCCGGGGCGCCGTCGACCAGGAAGTCGACGCCGGCCGGGCTGGTCTTGATCGTTGTCAGCGCCGTCCCGGTCGGCTGAACATAGGCGAAGACATTGTCGCTGGACGTGCCGGCGACGGGATTGAGGCCGCTCGGCGTCGGCTGGAACCAGCCGGCGAAGATGTAGCCGGACGCCGGGTGCGCGGTATAGGTCACCGGCAGCCTTACCGGATAATATGTGCCGCCGACGCCGGGATAGGACTTGGCGACGGGCGATGCCGTGACCGTGCCCTCGCCAATGATCGAGACCTGCGGCGCGAAGGGGACCAGATGGATGAAGGCGGCGGTATAGACAGTGATCGCTGGCGACGATTTCGGCGTCGCCGGCGTGCCTCCGCCTGGCCTCACCGTGATGCTGTGCGACACGGCGGTCGAATCGCTCCACCGGCCATAGATATAGGCCTGCCCAGCCACCGTCTGGGCTCCGGCCGGGACCGCCAGCGTATGGGTCGAATTCAGCGCCCAACTGAAGGCCTTGGGCGTCTTGGTCGCGACCCCGTCGACCGTCACCATGGCGCCGGACGGGACAGAGGCGATCGTCACCGTTTTGGGCGCGGCGCCGTAAAGCCGCTTGACCGTGTCGATATCGCCGGCGCTGTAGGTCGGCGCGACCCCGAATTCGATCCCCGCCGGCTTCGACTCCATGGTCAACTTGTTGTTGCGGGAAAAGGCATAGGGGAAATAGTGCATGATCGAGCCGAAGTCGTAATTGCCGACTTTCTGCGCGTTGTCGGTCGGCTGGGCGTAGGCCGACTCTTGCCCGTCGATCACGTTGTCGAGCAGGAAGCTGACGAAGCTGTCGCGGTCCGAGCGGGACTGTTCGTGATAGAGCCCGACCGCATGCCCCATTTCATGCATCAGCGCCGGAACCGGGCAGTCATAGCCGCCATTGATCGTCTGGCTGCCGGAATGAATGTCGCCGATATAGGAATAGCAGGCGCTGTTGGGCGGCAAGGTCAGGTCGAAATTCACATAGTCGGCCTGGCTGGTGCGGGGCACGAACTTCAGCAGCCCGCTGAACACCATATTGAACCGGCTGACCGCCGCCTTGATGTTCGCCGCGTTACCCGTCGTGACGACATAAGGGATGGTGTAGATGCCGGCGACCTTGGGCCAGAGCGAGGCGCCACCGGCGGTGCTGATGCCGTTCGGCTGGCGCCCGGCCGCCGCGATCGACACGATGTCGTCGACATGGTCGAGCAATATGTCGCCCTCGAGTATCTTGAGATCGCCGGCCTGGCGGTAGGTCACGACATGACCGCGGAAAAACCCGGAACGAAGCTCGGACTGCGCCACCGGAACGCTTAGCCGGTCGCCCTGCCCCTGGGCCAAAGCCGGCGCGGCCGCGAGCAGGCCAAGCGCGAGTGCAAGGCCGCTGAAATAGCGCAATGTCAGATCCATGATCGTTCCCCGGGCCCACCTGCCCGTTGGTACGCGGGTGGATAGCGTGCGTTTTCCCGCACAGCGCGCTTCACCCGACGCCAACCGGTTGCGTTTATTCCGCTTGCATGGATATCGTCAGTCGGAAGAGCGAAGGAAAGCCCATGCGCCTTTTTATCCGCTGCGTCGAAGGCGAGGTCCGACTGGGGCCGGGGAAAATAGCGCTCCTGGAATTGATCGACACGCACGGCTCGATCAGCGAGGCGGCGCGGGCAATGAACATGTCCTATCGCCGCGCCTGGCTGCTGGTGGATGAGCTCAACCGCAGCTTCCGCTCCCCCGTCACCACCGCCCATACCGGCGGCAGGGGCGGCGGCCACGCCGTGCTGACCGAGTTCGGCCACGAGCTGATCCGCCTCTACCGCAAGATCGAGAGCGACGCAGCCACGGCCGCGGCCGGATCGATGCGGACGCTGGAGGAGCACATCGCCGCCCGAGCCTGAACCGGCCGGGTCCAATCCGCTTGCCCATCTCGTAATATCCAATACACTATAACGAGTTTGGGAGGGTTGTATGGTCCGCGCCTGTCTCGCCGCTGTTCTGTGCCTGGGTTTCAGCGCCGCTGCCCTCGCCGATCCGCCCGCCCATAGCGACAGCGTCGCCATCAAGGGCGGCGTCGACCATCCCCGAACCCTGGCGCTGGCCGACCTGCAGCATGAGCCGCAGACCACCGTCACAGTCTTCATGCATACCGGCCACGGCACGCTCGCCGGCGCCTTCACCGGCGTCTCGCTGTGGACACTGCTGAATGAGGCCGGAGTGACGATGGACAAGGCCAAGAAGAACGATGTCATCCACCACACCGTCACCGTGACCGGCAGCGACAGCTATAGCGCGGTGCTGTCGCTGGCCGAGATCGCGCCGGAATTCGGCGGCGACCAGGCGATCGTCGCCTGGCAGCAGGACGGCAAGCCGCTGGAAAGCGGCGAGGGCTACGCCCGATTGATCATTCCCGGCGACAAGGCGGCCGGACGCGCCGTCAGCGCCATCACCACCATCGAGGTTCAATAAAGATGCTGAAACTGATCCGGTATGTCGCATTCCTGGGTTTGGGGTTAGCCCTGCTGGCCGGCCAGCCGGCGCTGGCCGGCAACCTGACCGTCTTCGCCGCCGCCAGCCTCAAGAACGCGCTGGACGATATTTCGACGAAATGGAAAGAGGGCAGCGGCGGCACGGTCGCCGCCTCCTATGCCTCCAGCTCAACCCTGGCCAAGCAGATCGAGCAGGGCGCGCCGGCGGATGTGTTTGTCTCCGCCGACCAGCAATGGATGGATTATGTCGACAAGAGGTCCCTGGTCGCCAAGCCGCATGACCTCTTGGGCAACCGGCTTGTGCTGATCGCGGCCAAGGACAATCCGCTGACCTTGAAGATCGAGCCGGGGCTGAGGCTGGCCGAGATTCTAGCCGATGGAAAACTGGCGGTGGGCGACCCGTCCAACGTGCCGGCGGGCATCTATGCCAAGGAGGCGCTGACCAAGCTCAAGATCTGGGAATCGGTCGAGCCTAAGCTGGCGCCCGCCGCCGACGTGCGCGCCGCGCTGACCCTGGTGTCGCGCGGCGAGGCCCCGCTCGGCATCGTCTATGAGACCGACGCCAAGGTCGACCCCAGGGTCCGCATCGTCGCCACCTTCCCCGACGACAGCCACA
>CAZNNJ010000567.1:0-4299 GCA_964574305.1 uncultured Rhodospirillales bacterium
CCCGTCGGGCCTGGCTGTGGTTGACCGGCAGTTTCAGGGGATTCCCCACGCATCCCGGCGGGTGCATCCCGCCGATCGCCGTCGTCACGGCGGCACCCCAGTCGCCCCCCTGCGCGACGAAGCGGTCGTAGCCCAGCCGTTTCATCAGAGTGATCCAGGCCGCGGCGATCCGCTCGACGCCCCAGCCGACGGTGGTCGGCTTGTCGGAGAAGCCGTAACCCGGCAGGGATGGGATGACGAGGTGAAATGCGTCGGATGCTGCTCCGCCATGGGCGGCGGGATCGCTCAGTGGACCGGCGACGTCGACGAATTCGACAACCGAGCCTGGCCATCCATGGGTGAGCAGCAAGGGCATGGCGTCGGGGTTCGGCGAGCGCACATGCAGGAAATGGATGCCCAGCCCGTCGATCATGGTGCGAAACTGGCCCAGCGCATTCAGGCGCGCCTCGCACCGGCGCCAGTCATAGCGGTTCGCCCAATAGTCGCAGAGCACCTGTATGCTGGCGAGCGGCGCACCCTGGCTCCAATCAGGAACGACCTCCCGATCTGGCCAGCGCGTATGCGCCAGCCTGGTGCGCAAATCCCCGATTGCCTGCTCGGGCACGTTCAGGGTGAAGGGGACAACGGCTTCGGTCATGTTCATCTCGTCGATGGTTCGGCCAAGGTTCGCCCGGATCAGGACGGTAACGATACCGCATCCGGCCGTGAGATTATCGCCAAACCTAATCGTGCCGGCGACGTCGGACGAGACGCTCGCGGCCGGCCTGCCGCTCAAAGCAAACGGCATTTCAGTGGGGCGACAGGTCCTCGAACGGCAAAAAAATGGCCGCGCGAAGCGGCCAAAGGAGGGGAGGAACGCCCGCAACGCAGGCGTGGGATACGGCGGGGAAATGCCGTACCGCGCCTATATACGCCTCGGGTCCGTCACGGTCATTGCTTCGGAGTGTAGGATAACTTGTCTGCTGCCGCGCGGCTCAGCCAGCAAGCAGTCTTTCTCTGAGACGCTGCCGCCGCGACTCGATAAGCCCGGCCGCGTCGAGATAGGCATCGGTCGAGCCGCAAACGCGCTCGATTTCGTCGAAGAACGCGGCCATGTACTGTTCTTCGACATCCAGCAATTTCCGCATCAGCTCCAGCCGCACGGGAACGCCGAACTTCTCTTGAAGCTTCCGCGCTGTGGGCAGTGCCATCGCCTTCAGCCCGGGCGACTCACGCGACTTCATGAAGTCCGCGATGATCTCCTCGCGCGGCGTCCCGAGCGCATGCTGGATCAAGGCGACGAGCGCACCCGTGCGGTCCTTTCCGGCGCTGCAATGGATCAGCACTCGCCCCTCCAGGTCCGGAAGGGCGTTCAGCACGCGCGCGAACAGCGGACGGTAGAGCGGGTCGAATGCGATCTCGCGATAGAATTTGAGGTAGATCTGCTCCGCCAGCGCCTCATCCATGCTGCCGTTCCGCAGCGGCCCCATATGGGGGGCCTCGGCATCCCGCTTGCCGTCATGCGCATGGATGCGGTCGGCAAAGGCCGGCGGCCACGGCGACGGTTCTTCCTCGCGTTCGCCGGCGAAGCGGAGGTCCGCGACCAAGGCGAAATCGAAATTCAGCAGCTGCTCGATATCGTTCCCACGAGCGGTGTTGAGGCTGCCAGAGCGGAAAAGCCTGTCACGCTTGATGTGTCCACCGAAACGCGAACCGACACCGCCGAAATCTCGAAAATTGACGATACTGTCGATCATTGCCGTCCCAAGGAAAGTACGATGCGAGCTCCCGGGTTCTACGCCCGCCGTTCGCCATCCCACATCGTCTTTGCACGGAACGGCAAGCCCGTCCGCATCTGCGGACAACGGCACCGTCTTCATGGCATCCGACGCTGGTGATACCTAAAAACACGAAACTCAGGGGGGGGGAGCGCTGGTCTGCGCAGGCGCATGTGATTGAGGCTCACATCGGAAGTGCGATCGAATGCGGCTACATGATTTGGATGAAACGGAATGGCGCCTGATGCAGGAACTGATCCCCCAGGCGTTGTGGAGCCGGGAGGCCAGGGCGCGTACGACACGCGCCTGCATCAACGGTATCCTTTGGCGCATGCGGACTGGGCGGCCATGGAACTGCATTCCGCCTGAATATGGCAGCCACTCGGCGATTTGGCGGCGCTTCGTCATATGGCGCGATACCGGCCTCTGGCATCAGATGACGGCGATGTTGGCGCAGGCGCGTTCCGCCGAAGTCTCGGAGGGCATCGTTGAGCGGCGCGATGACGGTAAAGGAAGCTCCGTCTGGCCGTGTCGCCATTTTGACCCTGAACAGGCCAGCGGCTCTTAACGCCGTCACCGACGAGATGATCACCGAGATCGAGGATGCGCTCGAGCGGCATCGCCAAGGCATTCTCTGTAAATGGAAAACGGGCGCACCCGACAAGCTTCGAACTTGTCCTCTGCCTTCGGAGGGCCAAAAGCTATCGAATGATTTCAATCGTTTGGCGTCACCTGCCCCTATCAACTCCCCGATTGACTTTGCTGCTTTGTCGGGTGGCCGAAACTTAGCCGGTGCGGCGTCTTTGCCGGTGGCTCAGGCTGAGGGCGGTCGTGAACAGGCCCAGTGTCACCACGATCATCGCCGTTCCGGCGGCGTTCACGATCGGCGTGCCTTGCGAGCGCAGCATCGACCACAGGACCATGCTCAGCGTGTTGTCGCGGCCGGTCAGGAAGAAGGTGATCGACAGGTCGTCGGCGGCCAGCGAGAAGGTCATCAGCGATGCCGCCAGCAGCGCGGTGCGGATGTTGGGCAGGGTGATCCGCCAGAAGACCTCCCGTTCGGATGCGCCGAGATTGACCGCGGCCTCGTTCTGCGACCGGCCGACCTGCTGCAGGCGGGCAAAGACCTCGCTGATGGTGATGCACATCAGGGCAGTGCCCTGGCCGACGACAACGGTGACGAGAGACAGCGGGACTTCGGCCAGGACCATCAGGTTCAGCACCGCGACACCAGTAACGACGCCGGGCAGCACCAGCGGCATCATCACTAGGGTTCGGAAGGCCTCCTTGCCTGGGAAATCGTAACGGTCGAGCCCGATGGCGGCGAGCAGGCCCAGCGGCACCACAACCGCCACCGCGCCGGCGCCGACGATCACGCTGTTTCCGATGGCGGTCAGCATATCGTCCCGGCTGAACAGCTCGCCGTACCACTGGAGGGAGAAGCCGGTGAAAGGCAGGCCGACCGAGCGGTTGGCGTTGAACGACATCGCCACCATCACCGCGATCGGCGCATAGAGAAAAAGGAAGGCGAGCGTGGTCGCCGTCCACGGGATATGCAGTGTGACCGGCCGGAATTTCGGTTTGGCGTAAGACATCGTCAGACCCGGACCGAAGACGATTGCTCCAGCCGTTTCATCAGCCGGATCAGGATAAAGGCGACCGTGACGATCAGCATGGCGATCGCCGCTGCCATCGCCCGGTTATTGGCGACGCCAAGCTGGGCCAGGATGATGCTGCCGATCATCAGTGAGTGCGAGCCGCCGAGCAGCGCCGGGGCGATGAAGTCGCCGAAGGAGAGGGCGAAGGTCACGATCGCGCCTGTCAGCACCCCGGGCTGGCTGATGGGGAAGACGATCCGTGTGAACACTTCCAGCCTGTTCGCGCCGAAATTCGACGCCGCCTCGATCAAGCTCAGCGGAATCCGCTCGAGCTGGTTGAGGATCGAGAGCGTCGCGAACGGACAGAAAATGTAGGTCAAGGTCAGGACGACGCTGAATTCATTGTAGAGCAGGAAGCTCAGCGGCTGCTGAATCACGCCCAGATGGATGAGGCCGGTATTGATCAGGCCGTGCGCCCCGAGGATGGTTTTCCAGGCATAGGCCTTGACCAGATAGGCCGCCCACCAGGGCAGCATGACCAAAAGTTGGGCCATGAAGCGGGCGCCGTCGCTCTTAACGCCGAAAGCCAAGGTCAGTGCCACCGGATAACCGATCAGGCAGGCGAAGAACGCCGTCATCGCGCCAATCCTGGCGGAGTTGATCAGCACGGTCGCATAGGGTTGGACGGTGACGATACGTTCGTAATTGGCCGGCGAGAAGCCGGCAACGAAGGCGTAGTTCTCCGATGTGCCGACGCTGAAATAGAAATTGATGACGTATGGCGCCAGGATGAAGACCAAGAACCAGGCGATCGGCAGGCCAAGCCAGGCGACGGCGCCGACGCCGCGCCGGACACGCGCCGCCCGCCTGGCGTCGGCCGGCGGGATGTCATGGGCGATGGCGGTATCCGCGGACACGTGGATGGTGCTCATCGATACAGGACG
>CAZNNJ010000568.1:0-4293 GCA_964574305.1 uncultured Rhodospirillales bacterium
ATGCAGCGATGCGCTCATCGCGGGCTGCGTTATATGGAGCTTCTCCGCCGCGCGAGAAACACTCTTTTCGGTGAGCAAAGCATCCAAGGAAACAAGGAGATTAAGATTAAGCCCTCGAAAATGCATCACTCTCTCTTCGTCGAAAATTCTAGCCCGCAACCGTAGCTCATAGGTGCCGGCCCGAAAAGCATCTGCTCCTCGCGAATCTGCTTGGTGTCGGAGCTACCTGGAGAGAATGCTGATCGAAATAGAAGAGCGGGGCGATTGAGTCGAGCTTGTCGTCATGCCCGATCAGTTGCACTTCATTCGAAAAGTGGTGGGACGGGCACTTGGCGATAGAGCAGATTGTTCGAAAGGGTCACCTGGGCTGTAGCCAAAAATGAAAGTTAGGGATTTTAAAGACCAATGCGTCGTTGAAATTGATGCTTTTCACCGAGAAATCGTCGGTGAACCCATAATCGGCCGTAGCGAATGCCCGATGACCACGATTTCATCGTGAGCGAACAAACGCGCGAACGATTAGCGGTAGGTCGGACTAAAGATGCCGGCGACGCCGACGGACGGCTGCAAGCTGAAAAGCAGGGCGCGAACCGCTCGTTCTTTGTATTGTCGATCCAATGATTTGGCCGGAACGCTGCCGCCCCTGCCGTCCGTGAGTCGAACTTGTCGTCCAAGCTCAAACGTCAAGGGCGCAACACGCGGCGAAGCATCACGGTGGAATTCAACTTGCTTCCGCGACGCGAAGTCGTGTCACTCTGGCAATATGCATTGTCGCACTCACCGACAGGGGTGATGGGCGAGCGCCGCGACACAGCCGCCCAGCCTGGCGCCAGCACCGCCAGATCTAACCTCTGCTCGGCCATGTCAGGCCAGCATCGCAGTCGGCTTTTCGACCAGCCGCTTGAAAGCGCTCATCAGCTCGGCGCCAACGGCGCCATCGATAGCGCGATGATCGAAGCTGCCCGTTGCCGTCATCACTGTGGCAACGGCGACTTCGTCGTTCAGCACATAGGGCCGCCTCTCACCTGCCCCGACACCCAGGATCATGCCTTGCGGCGGGTTGATGACCGGCAGCATTTCCTTGATCCCGAACATGCCGAGGTTGGAGATCGATGCGGTACCGCCCTGATATTCGGTGGGCTTCAGGTTGCCTTCCCGCGCTCTGGCAGCCAAGTCCTTCGCCTCCCGCGCGATCACCGACAGGCGCTTGTTGGCCGCATCAGTGATGATCGGCGTGATCAACCCGCCCTCGATCGCCACCGCCATCGAGATATCGACCCGCCCGAACTGATAGAGCTTGTCACCCGCGAACTGCACATTGGCATTGGGCACCTCGGTCAGAGCGACGGCCAGAGCCTTCACCAGCAGATCGTTGACTGAGAGCTTGATCCCGGTCTCGGCCAGGTCGGCGTTGAGCTGCTGGCGCAAGGTCAGCAGAGGATCCAGGTGACAGTCGACCGACAGATAGAAATGCGGGACCGTCCGCTTGGCTTCGCTGAGCCGGCGCGCGATCGTCTTGCGCATGCTCGACAGCTCGATCGCTTCATGCGGTACATCCGGCGGTGGCGCGTAAGAGACCGTAGACGGCTCTCCGGTGGGCGTGGAAATCGGCCGCATCACGGGCGCGAGCGGAGGCAGCCCCAGATCGATCTTCACAATCTTGCCGGATGGGCCCGTACCGCTGAGCGCCTGGAGATCGATGCCGTTGGCGGCAGCGATCCGGCGGGCGAGTGGCGTGGCCTTAACCCCGGCGGCAAGCACGACCGGTTTGATCGCCGGCGCGGCCGCGATCTTGGCTTCGATAGGAGCAGGAGTGATACCTGGGGGCGATTCCGGCGCTCCGCTTTGCGGCGACGGGGGCTTGCTGGTTACGGGCGTTCCTTCGCTGGCAGCAGCGAGACGCGCAATCACCGTACCGACCTTGATACTGTCGGTGCCTTCCGAAACGAGGACCTCCGAGAGGATTCCGTCCTCGTCAGCCTCCACCTCCATCGTGGCCTTATCCGTCTCGACCTCGGCCAGGAGATCGCCTGCCTGCACCGCATCGCCGACTGCGACCAACCAGCGCGCAAGCTTTCCTTCCTCCATGGTCGGCGACAAGGCCGGCATTTTGAGTTCGATCGGCATCTCAGTTTTCCACGATCAGTTCAGCGGTGGCGTCGATGATGGCGTCGGTGTCGAGCCGGTAGGCGCGGTAGAGATCGGGCAGATCGCCGGTCTGGCCGAACCGGTCATTCCCCAACGGGCTGACCCGCATGCCGCGCACGCCGCCGAGCCAGGAGAGGGTTGACGGCGCCCCGTCGAGCACGGTCACCAGGCCGACATGCGCGGCCAAGGGCGCCAGCAGAGTCTCGATGTGGCTCGTCGCGACCGATTGGCCGGTCCAGCGCGCCGCGCGCGCTGCGCTCCAGCCGCGATGCAGCAGGTCCGGTGAGGTAACAGCGAGCAGGCCCAATCCGGGCAGGTCTTCTGCTAGGCTTTCCCAAGCCGCGATCGCCTCGGGCGCGATCGCGCCGGTGAAGACGATAGCCGCCTCCGCGCCTTCGGCCGGGCGTTTCAGCCAGTATCCGCCCCGAAGCGCGTCGGCCTCCCAGGCGTCATCATCGCGCGCGACCTGCGCGATGGAGCGTGTGGTGAGGCGCAGATAAACCGAGCCGCCGTAATCAGCCTGCAGATGCTCGAAGCTCCAGCCCATCAGCAGCGCCAACTCGTCGACAAAGGCCGGCTCGAAATAGGTGAGGCCCGGTTGGCCGATGCCTATCAGCGGCGAGTTGATCGATTGATGCGCCCCGCCCTCCGGACCCAGCGTGAGACCGGAAGGCGTCGCGACGAGCAGGAAGCGCGCATCCGAGTAGCAGCCATAGTTCAGCGCATCGAGCCCGCGCGCGATGAACGGGTCGTAGACCGTGCCGATCGGCAGGAGGCGGGACCCGAAAGTCGGCGCAGCAAGGCCAAGCGCAGTCAGCATCAGGAACAAATTGTTCTCGGCGATCCCCAGCTCGATGTGCTGACCGGCGCCGTGCCCCGACCATTTCTGGGCCGACGGGATCTTGGCGGCGTGAAAAACATCCTTCAGCTCCTGGCGGCGGAACAAGCCGCGCTGGTTCACGAAGGCGCCCAGGTTGGTCGAGACGGTAACGTCGGGCGAGGTGGTGACGATCCGGTCGGCGAGCGGATGACCGGACTTCGCCAAGTCGAGCAGGATACGGCCGAACGCAGCCTGAGTGGATTGCTGCTCGCCCTCGGGTACCGGCAGGCGGGCCGGCACAGAGACGGGCTCGGCGCGGGCGGCTTTCTTTGCCCGGGCAATCGGTGACTGTTCGACAAAAGCCCGCAGCCGGCTCGCGGCATTATCGCCGAGCCCGGCATACGGCTCCCACTCCTGTCCCGGCTCGATACCGAGGCTGGTGCGCAATCCCTCGATCTGCGCGGGATTCATCAGGCCGGCGTGATTGTCCTTGTGGCCGGCAAACGGCAAGCCGTAGCCCTTGATCGTATAAGCAATGAACAAGGTTGGCCGTTCGTCCGCGGCCTGATCGAACGCCTCAATCAGCGTCTCAATGCAATGACCGCCGAGATTGGCTATCAGCTGGCCGGGCGCCTCGACGTCGTAACTGGCAATCAGCTTTGCGACCTGGGGCTTATCGCCGATATCGCGCATCAGACGCTCCCGCCAGGCGGCGCCGCCCTGGTAGGTGAGCGCGGCATATTCGGCGTTGGAGCAGTTGTCGATCCATTCCTCGAGCGTCTTGCCGCCCGGCCGCTTGAAGGCCGCCTTCTGCTTCTTGCCGTGCTTCAAGGTCAGTACGCGCCAGCCGCAGGTCTCGAACATGTCGTCGAAGCGGCGGAACATGCGGTCGGCGGTCGTAGCGTCGAGCGACTGGCGGTTGTAGTCGACGATCCACCAGCAATTGCGGATGTCGTGCTTGTACCCCTCGATCAGGCACTCATAGATGTTGCCCTCGTCGAGTTCGGCATCGCCCATCAACGCGATCATCCGCCCGGCGTTCGCCTCGGTCAGATGACCATGGGCGATCAGGTAATCCTGCACCAGGCTGGCGAAGGCGGTGATCGCCACGCCCAGCCCCACCGAGCCGGTCGAGAAATCGACCGGGATTTTGTCCTTGGTCCGGCTGGGATAGCTCTGCGCGCCGCCGAGACCGCGGAAGCGCTGGAGCTGGTCGAGCGTCTGGTTGCCGAGCAGATAGTGGATCGCATGCAGCACCGGCCCGGCATGCGGCTTCACCGCCACGCGGTCATTGGGACCCAGCGCATGGAAATAGAGCGCCGCCA
>CAZNNJ010000569.1:0-4285 GCA_964574305.1 uncultured Rhodospirillales bacterium
CCTGTTCCCGGCCGATCTCGTCCTGGCGACCGCCGCCTTCGCCATCGCCAATGCTGGCATTCTCGGCGCGTGGCCAGCGCTGCTCTGCATTCCCGGCACTTTCCTGCGCGGCAGCGCCGCCGCCGCCGGGCTGGCGCTCGTCTCCTCGATCGGCAATCTGGCGGGCTTCTTTTCGACCTATCTGACCGGGCGCCTGCTGGATGCGACCCACAGCGCCGACATCGCCCTCCTGGCCTTCGCCGCCTCGCTCGCGCTTGGCAGCCTGCTCGCCCTGTCCTTGCCCGCACGGCTCGTCAATCGCTGAGGCGGCGAATGCTCGCCCCGGCCTCCCGACATTATTTGCATAAAAATGAAAGCACGTGATTTTCCGCTTGACACAGCTGTCAGTTGAACCTCAAATTTGTTCGTATACAAACATAATTTCCAGCGCGGGGGATAGTCGAAGATCGCAAGATTCTTCGCCTGTGGCCAGCGCTGGAGCCGGCATCTCATCGACACGCTGACGCCAGCAAGAACAGGAGAGATCAATGAAGAGGGTGACGCAGTATGCAGCTTTGGCGGGTGCAGCCGCCATCGGCTTGGCTTCCCAGCCGGCGCCTGCTCAGCAGGCCGATCAGCCGGCGGCCTCCTCCGACAGTTTGCAGGAAGTCGTCGTGACCGCGCGTCGCCGTGAAGAACGCATCCAGAGCGTGCCCATCGCAATCACCGCGTTCACGCAGGAAACGCTCAAGCAGAACAACGTCATGTCGGCTGAGGATCTCCAGTTCTATGTGCCGTCCATGACGGTCGCGTCTCCCAACCGCGATACCGCCTTCGTCAGCGTCCGAGGCCAGGGCGGCTACTCCCCCGGCGGCAGTCCTTCGGTGACCTCCTACCTGAACGAGGTGCCGATCCCTCTCTACAACCCGAGCTACGGCAGCGCCTTCGGGCCGGGAAACTATTTCGATCTGGCCAGTGTGGAGGTGCTGAAGGGGCCGCAGGGCACATTGTTCGGCCAGAACTCGACCGGCGGTGCGCTCACGCTCACGTCCAAGCGCCCGATCAATTCCTTCGGCGGCTATGCCGAGATGACCCTCGGCAACTATAACGACAGGGAATTCGACGGCGCGATCAATGTGCCGGTCGTCGACGACAAGCTGCTGGTCCGGGTCGCCGGCCTTGGGCAGTTGCGGGACGGCTTCACCACGCTGCTGGGAACGGTTGGCGCGCCGAACGCGCGCATCGATCTCGACAACCGGCAATTCTTCTCCGCGCGCGCGACGATCACCTTCAAACCGACTGACGGTATTCAGAACGATTTCATCGCCGACTATGACCTCAGCACCCCGCACGGAAGCTCCTATATCCTGGGCGCGGTGAAACCCGGCTCGTTCGCGCTGGTGCTTTATCCCGGGCTCTTGCAGGAGCTGGCGCAGCAGCGGGCGCTGGGGGCCCGCACCGAGATTCAGGGCGTCGTCGACGACCCGAACGGCAAGACGATGTCGCAGGGCTTCACGGATATTTTCCGTTGGGACCTGACCGACGAGATCACCTTCCGCAACATCCTTGGCTATCGCTTCGCCGAATCGACCAGCCGCGCCAACACGACCGGCGGAATTTATCCGTTGCTCGCCGACCCGGCGGTTACCTTCTATCCGGTGATCACCAAGCAATATACCGAGGAGCCGCAGCTCCAGGGCAAGTCGTTCGACGGGAAGCTGAACTGGGTCCTGGGCGGTTTCATCCTGAACGAGCCGTCCTCGCCCTTCAACGTCACGCTGCTGAAGATCATCGGCGAGAACTTCCTGGATTCGAGCCGGACGGCGGAGCGGTCGCGGGCGGTCTACACCCAGGGAACCTATGATCTCTCCGATTTCGTCGACGGGCTCAAATTCACGGCGGGCTTTCGCTATAGCTGGGACTATCGGTACCAGGCGTCACGCACGCTCGTGAACGGAATCTGTGCCAACCCCGGGTCCGACGCGCAATGCACGCTGTCCGGCAACGCCTCCTTCCATGCGCCGACCTGGACGATCGATTTCGATTACCAGCTGCTGCCGGACACGCTGGTCTATGTCGCCTCGCGGGGCGGCTATCGCAGCGGCGGCTTCAACATGCTGACGGTGGAATCGGACAAGTCGTTCGGTCCGGAATTCGTCACCGACCTCGAACTCGGCCTCAAATCGACCTACGACGTCGCAGGCATGAAGGCGCGGACCAATGTCGCCATCTACCGGCAATGGTATGACAGCGTTCAGGTGCCGGATTCGATTTTCGAGAACGGGCAGTTCGTTTCGGCGACCCTGAACGCCGCATCGGCGGAGCTCAACGGAATCGAGATCGAGGCGGCGCTGGCGCCGACGAAGGATATCGACATCACCGCCAGCTATGCCTACGGCCAGGCCGGCTTCACCGACTTCGTATCCGCGCAGGCGGCGGCGGCCAACCAAACCTTCAACTGGACCAACCTGCCGAAGCACAAGTTCACGGTCGGCGGCACCTATCACCTGCCGGTCGATCGCGATATCGGCGATATCAGCCTCGGTTTCGATTTCACTTGGCAGGATCACTTCTTCAATGCTTCGGTCCACGATCCGCTGGACAAGACCCCCAATCTCGCCTTGCTCAACCTGCGGGCCCAGTGGGAGAACATGTTCGGCCAACCCGTCGACGCGGCGTTCTTCATGACGAATGCGACCGACCGGACCTATCTGATCGGCGATTTCGGTGTCTACAGCTCGCTCGGCACCAGCAGCGGTATCTATGGCGAGCCGCGGATGTTCGGGTTCCGGCTGAAATACCGGTTCGGCGCCGACGCCGGCTGAGGGGAGGCGTCGATGGAGGAGATACATGAGGATGACCGGCCGGCGGCCGAAGGACGTGGGCTCAGTCGCCGCCAACTCGCCGGAGGGCTTGCCGGACTGGCTGTCGCGCCGATCCTGGGCTCTATCCCGATGACCGCGGCCGCCGACAGTCCGAAGGCCGGCACCGATGGCGCACTGCAGGTCGGACCACGGATCATAGATGTGCCGAAGACGATCAGCTTGGAGGCGCAGCGATTCCTCGCCGGGGCCTCCGGCAGGATGGGCCCGAATGCGCCAGCCCCGCCGGCCAACCCGCCGATCGAGGACAAGGCAGCGTGGCGCGTGCACATCGCCGCCATGGACAAATTTCTCGATCCGATGACCGATCGCATTCTGGCCCGGGCCGAGGCGACGGTTGAGCGGAGCACGATGGGCGGCGCGGCCGTCGCGGTGGCGACGCCCAAGGCGATGCGCCATCCCGACCGGGCGCGCATCTCGATCCATGGCGGGGCCTGGACGGTGGGCGGCGGCCGGCATGTCGACGGCGACGCCGCGAAGGCCGCCTCGGACTCGCGCTGCATGACCTATTCGGTGGATTACCGGATGCCGCCGGACCATCCGTTCCCGGCCGCGCTGGACGACTGCCTCGCGACCTATCGTGAGGTCATCAAGACCCACGATCCCAGGAAAGTCGTGATCTCGGGGATTTCGTCGGGCGGCAATCTGTGCGCCGCGACCATCCTCAAGATCCGCGATGTCGGCCTGCCGATGCCGGCCGCCGCCGTCATCCTGACCCCCGTGACCGACCTTTCGCAGGCGAGCGACACCTGGTCGACGAACATGGGCATCGACCCCATCGTTACTCGCCACACCTATGCGCAGAACGCGCTCTACACCGCCGGCCACGACCTCAGGGACCCGTATCTGTCGCCGCTTTTCGGCGACTTCACGAAGGGGTTCCCGCCGGCCTTCCTGCAATCCGGCACGCGCGACATCCTGCTGTCCGACACGGTGCTGCTCCATCAGGCTCTGCTCAAGGCCGGGATCGAGGCCGAACTGCATGTGTGGGAGGCGATGCCCCATGCCGGCTTTGGCGGCGACACGCCCGAAGACCGCGAAATCGCCGACCGGATCGAGCGCTTCATCGCCAAACATCTCGCTTAGGCCCGGGAGGTTCGAGCCGGGTGGATAAGCCCTCCGGCTAGAGAGATGGTTAACCAGCGGCTATCTCGGCCACCCGCGGGAAGTCGCCGGGGTTTTTGCTGTTCGATCGGTCCTTAGCTCGCCGTCAGCACCAGAACCCAATCGCCGTCGCCCGCGTTGTTGTTGCCGGGCGGCATGAACGCGCGGCTGCCGCTGTTGGCGAATGGCGAGCCCTTGATGACGGCGAATTTATTTTCTGTCGGATCGAACCATTGCGCGGTAACCGGGCCGGAAAGCCTGGCCAGGTCAAGCGACACTGTGCGGTTGGTGGGTAGTACGGCAATGCCGGTCGTGCCACC
>CAZNNJ010000570.1:0-4277 GCA_964574305.1 uncultured Rhodospirillales bacterium
CCCATACCAAGAACGAAATAGTTCTGTCGCCGGAAAATATTCGGGTCTTCCTCGGGCTGATAAAGGAGTTTCGGCACGCTGAGGATATCCGTCGGCGAGGCCTCAACGTTCGCTCAAAGCTTCTCTTTTGCGGCCCACCCGGCTGCGGGAAAACTCTATGTGCTGAAGTTTTTGCAGGAGAGCTCGGTCTCCCGCTGTTTGTGGTGAAGATCGATCGCCTCATTTCATCCTACTTGGGCGAAACAGCTGGGAACATCCGTAAAATCTTCGAATTCGCCCGCAGGCAGCCTTGCGTTCTCTTTCTTGATGAGTTTGATGCTCTTGCGAGGGCCCGCGACGACCTGAGTGAACACAATGAATTGCGCAGGGTGGTCAACAGCCTCCTGATCTTTATCGACAGAATCCAACCTCAGGGTTTTCTCGTCGCGGCAACGAACCTTGACCAGTCCCTAGATCCCGAATGTTGGCGGGGTTTCGACGAGGTTGTCTGGTTTGAAAAACCGAGCCGGCTAATGATTTATCGCTTTCTGCGAATGAAATTCAAAAACGTTGAATTCGACTTCGATCCGACGGCCCGAGCGGACGCGCTAGGTGACTACTCGTACGCCGAAATCGATCGAGTGTGCGTTCAGGCAATCAAGGCCGCCATTATAGAGCGGCACAAACGGGTACAAGCTCAGGACTTCGAACACGCTCTCAAAGATGAAGCGCGCCGCAGGTCGGGCAGGACACGTTTGATCCAGCACACCTAGTTCGGACCGGCGATGCCGCACTATGAACACCTGCAGCTCATGCGGCTTCCAGAGCAACTTGAGCGGCGTAAACGTAGGGGTATCGGTGCACCACCTGCGCGCGATCCTAGGGGTCACAGTGCAGGACTCTCGGCGGAGTTAAATCGCGCGATTGAAACGCAGCAGCAACGCCGGCGACCGCAGTATGTCGATCCCTCTTTGATTCTTCGCGTCAGAATGGCGGGGGCCCTTCAAGAGCCGGAATGGGAGCAGCTGGGCCTGACGGTTCTATCGACTGACGAAGATAAGACGTTAATTCTGTTTTCGTCCTCCGATGAGATGCGCGATTTCCGGGATAGGCTCGCCTCATATGGGCGTGGTATTCAGCCAGGCCGCCGTCAGCCGGCCTATGCAGGCTTTATCGCGAACATCGAGGAAATAGGAACCGTCGAACCTCGCGACCGGATTGGCATTCGGTTCCGTGAACAAGGTTTCGCCGACCCGTCGGACTTCGTTGAAGTCGAGGCGTATCTCTTCGACGTTGAGCTGTGGGATCTAGGGCGCCGTGACCTCAGACTGACAAAGCTCCGTTCCATCCGGGTAGGAATCGAGGCGAATGGCGGTGAGGTCCTTGATTCATATTGCGGGCCGTCGATCTCGATGCTGCGAGTTCGAGCTTCAGGATCGGTCTTGGTTGGGCTACTCGCAGTCGAGGATGTTTCCAACCTGGACGCTCCGCCTGAACCTGACGTTCAGACGTCCCAAGCCTACAATCTCGGCCTTGGGCAAGCCCCTTTGCGGAATATGGTTGGTCCTGATGCGCCGGTCG
Organism: uncultured Rhodospirillales bacterium; assembly: GCA_964574305.1. Lineage (GTDB taxonomy): Bacteria > Pseudomonadota > Alphaproteobacteria > BOG-932 > Roseiterribacteraceae > BOG-932. Next base: position 1,561 of record CAZNNJ010000570.1, read on the forward strand.
TTGGAATTGTCGACAGCGGAATAATTGACCACCCGTTTCTCGAAGATGTCATCGTTGGGGCTGTGGGAATACCCGAACGGTTCGGGACGGCGGACGTCTGGGGACACGGCACCATGGTCGCTGGCGTAGCAGTCTTCGGAGATATCCGACGGCAGCTTCAGAACGGAACTCTGGACCGCGTATCTCGCATTTGCGCAGCGAAAGTCATTGGCGACGACGGACACTTCGATGACGAAAGAGTGATACCCAACGTCATTCGAGAAGCTGTCACGACGCTCCATGACCGCTTCGGATGTAGAATCTTCGTCCAAGCTATTGTCGACACCGCTGCTCCCTTTGACGGAAGGAGGGTGGGCGCATGGGCTGCCACGCTCGACGAATTGGCCCGCGAACTTGACGTCCTCATTATCGGTACGACCGGAAATCGGATGCCGCGTGACGGAGAGGCTCTTGAGGAGGGCGTCACTGAGTACCCAGGGTATCTCACGGAACCTACGAATAGATTCCAAGAACCTGGCGGCGCGGTGAACATACTAACGATCGGTTCGCTGGCGCACGGTGAAGGTATAGACGCGCGGCTTGCAGACGCAGTGACAGTGCAAGCAATTACGCGCGCCGATGAACCGTCGCCATTCTCTCGACGCGGCCCAGGAATAGGGGGCGCCATAAAGCCGGACTTGGTGGACATCGGTGGTACGTTCGTGTTTGACGCTGTCGTTCGAGGTCTCCGCTCGGGCCGGGATCTGCCGAGCGCAGGTGTGCTCACGCTCTACAATCGTCCCCTGGATCGTCTTTTCACCTCGGGTTCAGGCACCTCATTTGCGGCGCCGAGCTTAGCGTTCAAAGCAAGCCAGCTGTTAGCTCGGTTTCCTACTGCGTCAGCCAATCTCCTTAGGGCGTTGCTCGTCGGCTCAGCCTCAGTGCCGCAGGCTGCCGCTGAGCGCCTGCGGGACCTGGGCGAGCAATCTGTCACAGATTTATGCGGCCATGGTGTCGCTGATCTCGAGAAGGCTGCGTTTTCGGATGACGGCCGCGTTGTGCTTTATGCCGAGGATGAGCTCGCCTTAGATCATTTCGCTGTTTATTCGGTGCCGGTCCCCGACATTTTTCGATCCGAGAGGGGTCGACGCACCATTCGCGTCACGCTCGCCTTCGATCACCCAGTTCGACACACGCGAATTGACTACGCCGGGGTGACAATGAGCTTCCGCCTTATCCGCGGGTGCGAGGCGGACCAAGTCTTCGAGCATTTTCGTCGTCGCCCTCGTGACGAAGCCGTTCCCGAGATCGCGGCCCGCTTTCAGTGCAAGCTAAAACCCGGCTCCCGTGATAGAGAAGCGGGCACGGTCCAGTCAGCAAGTGTTACATTCTCCCGGGAGATCGATGGTTACGGCGATCCCTATTTTCTTGTCATTCGTTGCGAAGGTGGCTGGGCTTCATCGTTCCTTGATCGACAAAAATTCGCTGTCGTGGTCGAACTTTCCCAAGAAGGTGAAGTTCGACTCTACGAACGTCTAAGGCAACGAGTTCGCGTTTAGGAGAGTTTCTCGCCGAAGCGCGGCTGTGTCCTGCAAGGCGAGTGCATACGGTACGGTCAGGTAGCTGGGTTCCAACCACCATGGCCGCGAGGGCAAGTTCAGTTTGGCTGACCGATTCCGCTGGTTCCGCGCGATGACGCTTGTGCCAATTTGCGCCAATCCTATCCAGCTACCTGTGGGCCTAGGTGAGAACCAAATGGCACAGATTGGACCAGGCGCACGTCGAGGCGCTAAGAAGAATCGTCGGTTCCGTGCGGTTACCTCTTGTGCCAATTTTGTGCCAATCCTATTCTGGCGCCTGTGGGCTCCGGCACGAACCCACTGGCACGAACAAGAACCAACGCACCCCTCAGGGTGTTGATTTCATTGGCGTTTTGGATTGCTTAGGCCGGTTTAGGCCGGTTGAAGCCGATCTAGAGAATCCCTTAATTCTGCCCTTTCACGGCGGTAACAGGGGTTCGAATCCCCTTGGGGTCACCAGCTTCGCGACATTAAGATGCCTCAAGACATGATCCGGCGGATGACAGCCGGACAGGGGAGGGGCTTCATGGAAGGCGTCTCGCGGTACGAGGCTCAGCTAACCGAAATCGCCGATGATTCGCCCGAGGCCATGTTCGACTTGCTGGCCGAGCGGAAGCTGGGCGACGGCCTGCCCGTGGTCCCGCCGACGCTGGAGCGCGTCAAGGCGATGCTGCGATTCGCCGAGGGCGACCCCGACGCCGTGCTGTTCACCCTGCAGCCCAGGGCCGGTGTGATCACACGCCGGGTGGTGGCGGTGAACGCGGTGATGGCCGGCTGCCCGCCGGAGACGTTCCCGGTGGTGCTGACCGCGCTTCGCTGCCTGGCGCGGCCCGAGATGAATCTGCGCGGCGTCAATGCCACGACCCATCTCGTGGCGCCGATGGTCCTGGTCCATGGCGAGATTGCCCAGACCGCCGGGTTCAATGCCGGCGTCGGCGCCTTCGGCCCGGGCAACCGGGCCAACGCCACCGTCGGCCGGGCGGTCCGCCTGGTGATGCTCCATGTCGCCGGGGCGTGGCCGGGCTCCGGCGACGCGGCGACCCACGGCCAGCCGGCGAAATACACCTTCTGCGCGGCCGAGAACCTGGCCGCCACGCCGTGGGAAAGCTTCCCCGCCAGCCGCGGCGTGCACGCGCCGAGCGCTGTGACCGTCCATTG